>JAADHP010000132.1 GCA_013151785.1 Nitrospirota bacterium
GTTGCAACCATAAATGTAAAACCCAAGAAGAAAAGATGGGGTAGATCAGTGGGACGTACACGTTCCATGAAAAAGGCGATAATAACACTCAAGAAGGGTGAAAAACTGGACTTTATAGAGGGAGTATAATATGGCGGTCAGGATATATAAACCCACATCCCCAGGTAGAAGGTTCATGTCAGTGGTTGACTACAGTGACATCACTGCCAAAGAACCATACTATCCGCTGTGCGAATCTTTGAAGAAGACAGGTGGCAGAAACAACCTGGGCAGGATTACCGCATGGCAAAGGGGTGGTGGTAATAAAAGGCTTTACAGAAAAATAGACTTTAAAAGAGACAAGATAGGTATTCCTGCTACGGTGGAGACCATTGAGTACGACCCCAACAGGACGGCCCGTATTGCACTTCTTAAGTATGCTGATGGGGAGAGGAGATACATTATAGCACCTCATGGTCTGAAGGTGGGAGACAGAGTGGTTTCAGGGCCGGATGCGGAAATCAAGATTGGCAATGCCCTGCCCCTTAAAAACATGCCACTTGGTACATTTATTCATAATATAGAGTTGAGACCCGGTGACGGTGGAAAACTTGTAAGAAGCGCGGGAACCCAGGCACAGTTGGTTGCCAAGGATGAAAAATATGCACAGATAAAGATGCCCTCGGGAGAGGTGAGGCTTGTACCTGTGGGTTGTATGGCAACCATTGGGCAGGTAAGCAATATTGATCATGAAAATATCAACTATGGCAAGGCTGGACGTAGAAGATGGCTTGGCCGCAGGCCCACTGTCAGGGGTGTTGCCATGAATCCAGTGGATCATCCACTTGGTGGTGGTGAAGGACGTTCCTCTGGAGGCAGGCCTGCCTGTTCACCATGGGGCAAGCCTGAAGGCGTGAAAACGAGGAAGAATCCACGAACTGACAAATACATTATCAAGCGTAGAAAATAAAGGAGGCATTAGGTGCCAAGGTCATTAAAAAAAGGTCCATATGTTGATCCGAAGCTGATGAAGAAGGTGGAGCGAATGATCGAAAGCGGGGAGAAAAAGATTATAAAAACCTGGTCAAGGAGGTCTACTATAATACCTGAATTTGTAGGCTTTACCTTTGCCGTTCATAATGGCAGGAATTTTATTCCCGTGTATGTGACCGAGAATATGGTGGGTCATAAACTTGGAGAGTTTGCCCCTACAAGAACCTACAGGGGACATGTAAAAAGTGAAAAGACTACGAGGGTGAAGGGTAAGTGATATGGAGACCAGAGCTGTACTGAGATATGCAAGAATTACCCCAAGAAAGGCAAGAAGGGTAATAAACCTGATCAAGGGCAAAAAGGCTGGTGAGGCGATGGTGGCCCTGAAGTTCATGCCTTACAGAGGTGCAAAGTTCGTTGAGAAGCTTCTGAGGTCTGCCATGGCTAATGCCGAGCAGAAAGAGGTGGCTGTGCCTGAGGACATGAGAATAGTCAGGGCCTATGTTGACGAGGGGCCAATGATGAAGAGACTCTTTCCAAGGGCAATGGGAAGGGCTAATATTATAAAGAAGAAGACATGTCATATCACGATTGTGCTGAAAGAGGAAGAGACAGAATAAAATGATAGACAGTGGCTATATTAAATATTTAACACTAAACACTCAGAACTCAAAACTAATGCACCCGGGGGTGAATTTTGGGACATAAGACACATCCAATAGGTAACAGGATCGGAATAATAAGAAACTGGGAGTCAAGGTGGTTTCTGAAACAGGGTTATGCTGAGCAGTTAAAGGAAGACCTTGATATCAGGCGTTATATAAAGAACAAGTTGTATCATGCCGGCATCTCCAGGATAGAGATAGAAAGGGCAGGAGAAAGGGAAGGACAGAAGGTCAGGATAATAATTCATACAGCAAGACCGGGCATTATTATAGGTAAAAAGGGTGCAGAAGTGGAGAAGTTAAAGAAAGAGATAGAGGCAATGACACTGAAAACAGTTACCATTGATATAAAAGAGATCAGAAAACCCGAACTGGATGCCCAGCTTGTGGCTGAGAATATAGCACTACAGCTTGAAAAGAGGGTTGCCTACAGAAGGGCCATGAAGAAGGCTGTGGCTGCAGCAATGAGATTCGGTGCCCAGGGTATAAAGGTTCAGTGTGCCGGCAGGCTTGCGGGTGCTGAGATAGCAAGGCGTGAATGGTACAGAGAGGGCAGGGTGCCCCTGCATACCTTCAGGGCAGATATTGATTATGGATTTGCTGAGGCAAAGACCACCTATGGTGTTATCGGGGTAAAGGTCTGGATATATAAAGGTGATGTGCTGGAGTCTGGCAGGGAGATGAATATTTAAAATTTTAAAATAGATGAGGTACTGCCATGTTAATGCCAAAGAAAGTAAAGTATCGTAAGAAACAAAAAGGTCGGATGAAGGGAAAGGCCTACAGAGGCTCTGAGATTGCCTTCGGGCAGTATGGGCTTAAGGCACTTGAGCCAGGCTGGATTACGAGCAGGCAGATCGAGGCTGCCCGTGTTGCTATCAACAGGGCTGTCAAGAAGGGCAGCAAGATATGGATAAGGATATTCCCTGATAAGCCAATAACCAGAAAACCTGCAGAGACAAGGATGGGTAAAGGCAAGGGTAATCCAGAGTTCTGGGTGGCTGTTGTCAAGCCTGGAAGGATCCTCTATGAGATGGCAGGTGTGCCAGAAGAACTGGCAAGAGAGGCACTCAGGCTTGCTGCGAACAAACTGCCCATAGCAACAAAGTTTGTCAAGAGAGAGGAGGCGGTCATTTGAGACCATCAGAGTTGAGAGAAATGACCATAGAGGAACTGAGGGAGAAAGAAAAAGAGCTGAGAAAAGAGTTGTTTAACCTTCGTTTTCAGAAGGCTACAGGAGAGATCCAGAATCCCATGAGGATCAGGGCTGTTAGAAAGGATATTGCACGGATATTAACCATAATTACAGAGAAGGAAAGACAGGGGTAAGCAGATATGCCAAAGAAGGTTTTTGTAGGTACAGTAATCAGTGATAAGATGGACAAAACCGTAACAGTTGCTGTTACGAGACTTCAGAAACACCCCCTGTACAAAAAGTATATAAAGAGGACTACAAAACTGAAGGCTCATGATGAGGGTAATGTATGCAGGGTGGGTGATACTGTCAAGATAATCGAATCAAGACCACTGAGCAAGACAAAGAGATGGGTGGTTCTTGAGGTATTGAACAGAGAGGCTTCACAGCAGCAATGACAATATTGCGAGGATTAACTATAGGGAGTGTGAAGAGATGATCCAGGTTCAGAGTATGCTGAATGTGGCAGATAACTCAGGTGCCAAAAAGGTTATGTGTATAAGGGTGCTGGGTGGCTCTCACAGGAGGTATGCACGGGTAGGGGATATAATCGTGGTAAGTGTGAAAGAGGCAACACCTAATGGTACGGTGAAGAAGGGTTCAAAGATGAAGGCCGTGGTTGTAAGGACAAAGAAAGAGACAAGAAGGCCTGATGGAACATATATAAGGTTTGATGAAAATGCCTGCGTTCTGATTAATGCCCAGGGCGAGCCTGTTGGTACGAGGGTATTCGGGCCTGTGGCAAGGGAACTGAGATGGAAGGAATTTACCAAGATCATATCCCTTGCTCCAGAGGTTTTATAGGAGGATAAAGATGGGACTGACCATAAAGAAAGATGATACGGTTGTAGTAATAACCGGGAAAAACAAAGGAAAGCAGGGCAGGGTACTGGCTGTGATACCCAGGAAGAATCGTGTTATAGTGGAAAGGGTCAACATTGTAAAGAGACATCTGAAACCCAGTGCAAAATACAGAGAAGGCGGTATTCTTGAGAAAGAGGCACCAATACATATCTCGAATGTGATGTTATTGTGTCCAAGATGCAACAAGCCAACAAGGATCGCCAACCGGATACTTGATGACGGAAGGAAGGTAAGGGCCTGTAAGAAGTGTAAGGAGGTTATCGATCAATAATGGCTGATAAGAAATATGTGCCGAGATTAAAAGAGAAATACTTCAATGAGATTGTACCGCAGCTAATGAAGGAATTTTCATATAAGAGTGTGATGCAGGTGCCAAGGCTTGAAAAGATAGTGCTCAACTGCGCCCTTGGCGAAGCTATCTCTAATATTAAACTGTTGGATGCTGCACAGAAGGAGTTGAGTCTCATAGCCGGGCAGAAGGCTGTTATAACCAAGGCCAAGAGGTCTGTTGCAGGTTTTAAGCTGCGCAAGGGAATGCCTATTGGCTGTAAGGTGACCCTGCGTGGTGATAGAATGTATGATTTTCTTGACAAGCTTATCAGTATTGCCATTCCAAGGATAAGGGATTTCAGAGGACTGACCTCCAAGAGTTTTGATGGAAGAGGAAACTATTCAATGGGAGTGAAGGAGCAGTACATCTTTCCCGAGATAGACTATGACAAGGTGGATATGGTTCATGGATTCGATATAACAATATGTACCACAGCAAAGACAGACGAAGAAGGAAAGGCATTACTCAAATATCTTGGAATGCCCTTCAGGAGCTGAAAGGAGTTGTAGATGGCAAAGAAGTGTTTGATAGAAAAACATAAGAGACCGCCCAAGTTCAGGGTGAGGGCCTACAACAGATGCAATGTCTGTGGCAGGCCAAGGGGGTATATCAGGAAGTTTGGTCTATGCAGGATTTGCTTCAGAACACTTGCACATCAGGGACTGATTCCTGGTGTGAGAAAATCAAGCTGGTAGGGAGAGATATATGCTGACAGATCCAATAGCAGATATGTTGACGA
Source organism: Nitrospirota bacterium (assembly GCA_013151785.1). GTDB lineage: Bacteria > Nitrospirota > Thermodesulfovibrionia > Thermodesulfovibrionales > JdFR-85 > JAADHP01. The sequence continues at coordinate 4,767 of JAADHP010000132.1, forward strand.
GAATAAGAAATGCCATAATGGTAAAGGCAGAGAAGGTTGATATACCTGCCTCTCGTATGAAACTGGATATTGCAAAGATACTGAAAGAGGAAGGTTATATAAGGGCATACAAGATTATAAAGGATAGAAAGCAGGGTATATTAAGAATATCATTAAAGTATGTAGATGGTGAGCCTGTGATTACAGGACTTAAAAAGGTGAGCAAGCCTGGCAGAAGAATCTATGTGGGATACAAGGATCTATCCAATGTAATGGGCGGGGTTGGTATTGCCATATTGACAACATCAAAGGGTATTCTCAGTGATAAAGGATGCAAAAGAGAAAAGGTTGGAGGAGAGTTGCTTTGTTATATATGGTAGAAATATTAATGTCGGGAGTGATAGAGAGATGTCAAGGATAGGTAGAAAGCCAATAGAGATTCCAAAGGGTGTTGAAGTCAATCTGATGAACAATACAGTAAAGGTAAAAGGGCCAAAGGGTCAGCTTGAGTGGAGATGGCCTGAAGGGATGACCGTTACTGTTGAAGATGGAAAGGTTATAGTAAAAAGGCCTAACGATACAAAAAAGAACAAAGCACTGCACGGACTGACAAGAAGCATCATAGCGAACATGATCAAAGGTGTCAGTGAAGGGTATAAAAAGGAGTTACATATAGTGGGAATCGGATACAGGGTGGATCTGAAGGGACAGAATCTGATGTTTTCCCTGGGATATTCCCATCCTATAGAGTTTCCTTTGCCAGAGGGTATTACTGCTGAGATTGATCACAAGGCAAGGCCATTGAAACTTACACTGCATGGGATAGACAAACAGCTATTAGGCCAGGTTGCAGCCAATATTCGTTCCTTGAGGCCACCGGATGCATACAAAGGCAAGGGTATCAGATATGCCGATGAAAGGCTGAAACTAAAACCTGGCAAGACAGCAAAATAATAGATGAATCTGGAGGATGTAAGTTGAAGAGAACCAAGGAAGAACTGAGGAAGAGGAGACATAGAAGGGTCAGAAAGAAGGTCTTTGGAAGACCTGACAGACCGAGACTCTGTGTATATGGCTCATTGAATCACATATATGCACAGATTATTGATGATATAAAAGGGCATACCATGGTTGCTGCTTCCACTCTGGACAGGGAACTCAAGAGTGAGATAAAACATGGTGGGAATATTGAATCTGCCAGGAAGGTGGGAGAGCTTGTTGCAAAAAGGGCCATGGAGAAAAGGGCATAAAAAAGGTGGTGTTTGATAGAGGTGGCTTTAAATACCATGGAAGGATCAAGGCCCTTGCAGATGCTGCAAGGGAGGCAGGGCTGGAATTTTGATTTATGATTTGGAATTTTTGCATGATTATGATGTTAAGGGCATTAAATAGCCGGTAATCAATAAGGAATAACTATTTTAGGAGGTATGGTGCAAAGAATAGATCCAACAGAACTTGACCTTCAGGAAAAGGTGATATTTATCAACAGGGTTTCCAAGGTTGTTAAGGGTGGCAGAAGGTTTTCATTCACTGCACTGGTTACAG
>JAADHP010000006.1 GCA_013151785.1 Nitrospirota bacterium
TCAGTCATTCTCGCATGCCATCCAAGGCATGCTCCGAGGAGAAAATCAGGTTCACCCTCCTGGTGAACCTCTTTGATTTTCCGAAGCCCTTCAAAGGCAATACCTATATGCCTCTGCTTTTGTGCAGACCTTTTTCTATCGGTATTTTTAGGATGTATCATCTTAAGGCTGGTAAGGTTATGTCCTGTTATAACCCAAATCCAGTGATAAAGTTCATAGCAGTGGTATGGTAGAGTCTTACACATCATTCTCGATGTGCATCCATGCACGTCTCCGAGGGAATTTTGCGATTCACCCTCCTGGTGAATCTTGTGCAAAATTCAAATCCGTTCAGACTCTACCATACCACTGCTTTCACCTATTCTTTGTTATTCTTACAGCTGGATTTGGGTATAAGTATCTTGGTGTATGTTACTGTCGGTATTGCTACATGGGGCTTCTTCACCACCTCTGCCCCTTTCCAATTGATACCTCTTCTGAATTTTACTCTGCCTTTCAATAGAGGTTGGGGGGAAGACTAATCATGTGGATTGCTTTATTTTTATGAGGTGCTCCGCCTTGTTTCTACGTATTTTGGACAGAGATGAGTACTGTTCAAAAGGATTCGAAAGGCAGGGTGCCCACAATATAGTTAACAGTAAGCAGTGAACAGTGGATGGGTGGATGGGTGAATGAGTTGATGGGTTAAGGTCAGGGATCAGTGAGCAGTGAAATGAAATTCAACAATACCTCTCAGGAATAACTCTCTGTTCTGTGAAAGACATCCCTTTTGACCCAGAGCCAGAAGAGGCTCCTGATACCCCTGAAGGCAACCCTCAGGTCCTGGATGTTTCTCAGGCCAAGAATTCTGCGAAGGAGGAATCGCGGACGGGAATAGAATCTCCTGAAGGCAATCTGCCTGAGTTCGATTATTTCCTCCCTGGTCATACTTCTTGGTATAAAAGCAGCACCCTGGTAGGTATAGTCTTCAAGGTCTGTGGAGATGTGCCCGTACTCATTGGCTCTGTCATAGAGCTCGGTTCCAGGAAATGGGGTCAGGGCATGAAAGTTTGCCACATCAGGGTCAAGCTCGCAGGCAAACTCTATGGTCTGAAGGGCCTCTTCATAGGTCTCACCCGGAATCCCGATAAGAAAGGGTGTGAAGACCCTCAGACCTTCTTCCTTTGCAGCTTTCACGGCCCTCTTTATCTGTTCAAGGGTTATGCCCTTTCGAAGTGTGTTAAGATTCTTTTGCACACCGCTTTCAGCACCCATCAGTATTGCCCAGCAACCTGCCTCTTTGAAGGCCCTCAGAAGTCTCCTGTCCACCTGGTTAACACATGCCGAGGCAAACCAGGTGAAGTCAAGTCTCCTGCCTTTTATCTCCTGTGCAAGCTCCAGTGCCCTGCCATAATCCGAGGCAAGTGTATCATCAATGAATTTTATCTCCCTGTAGCCCTGCGAAAGACAGTGCTCTATCTCTTTTATTACGTTGTCTACACTCCTGTACCGGATTCCCTTTTCACGGTAACGGTCTATCTGGAAGCAGAATATGCATCTCCTGTTGCACCCCCTTGAGGTTATTATCACAGCCACAGGCTTTCTCCTGTAAGTGGCAGGTGGCGGTATGTAGAGGTCTGGATGGCCAAGAAGCTCCCTTGCAGGAAAGGGTAGTGTGTCAAGATCTTCAATCAAAGGCATTGGGGGGTTCTCAATTATACGGCCCTCTGTCCTGTAAACAAGCCCCTTTACATTTGAGAGATCCCTTCCATGGTTGATTGCCTCAGCAAGGTCAACCATGGTTATCTCTCCTTCACCAGTAACCACAGCATCCATGGACTCACAGTCCTCCAGGCAAGCACCTTTTATGGCTATTGGATAGGGACCACCCGCAACAATAAAAGGATCTCCCATCTCTCTCTTAATAGCCCTTGCCATGGCACATGCCCTCTTCCATCCAAAGGTGGTCGAGTAAAGACCTACAATTCGGGGTTCAAAGTCCTGTAAAGAAGACAGAATCTCCTCCTCACATAAAAAGGCACCATTGAGAAATTTCACATCATGACCTGCCTCCATAAGAACCGATGCCACGTAAAGGGTACCAAGGGGCTGCCAGTAGTTTATCTGTACAGAGGCGGTCTTTGAGGGGAATATATCTTCAGGCCGCCACGGCGGAATAACAAGAGCAATCTTCATACTAACTCCGTTGAGACAAAAAATTAATATCTCCTGGTGTCCAAAATAAATTTATAAGACCTGGATAAGGCGGAGTACCGAAGAAAAATAAGGCCCACACCTTTAAAAAAGAAAAAATGTCCCTTTTCAATTGATACCTCTTCTGAATTTCACTCTGCCTTTCAATACAGGTTCGGGTAAAGACCAATCCTGTGGATTGCCTTATTTTTATAAGGTGCTCCGCCTTGTTTCCATGCATTTTGGATAGATATTCTATTCTAAAATAACTCATACTATTTATCGGACAGTAGAGAGATAGCAATGTTCTAAACTTCCTTCTCTATCCCAATTTTGGTTCAATACCACTGATGCTGCCTCCATCCCTGAAAGCAGGGCATGATCCATGTTAAGATAACCGAAGGCACCTGTTCTGCCGGCAATGGAAAGGTTTTTAAAGCCCTTCAAATAATCCTGGATCACTGCAAGATTTTCCCTGAAATTTATATCAAATACAGGATAGGCATTCCTGATTCTCAGGGTAAGGAGATCGATAATTTCAGACCTTTCAAAAAAGCCAAGCTTCTGAAGTTCATCAACAGTGAACTCTTCAAGTTTATCGTTACTGCAATTCCATAATCCATCGCCTTCGGAGCAGAAAAACTCCACTACAAGGTGGGTCTTACCCTCTGGTGCCATCAAAGGACTCCAGTTCTTCGGTTCATGGATACGGCCAAAGGGTATTGCCCTGTCAGGAAAATAAAGCCAGGTAAGATCTGTTGCCTGTTCCTTATTTAAAAATACTGTAACCAGTATCAGATGTCTGTATGAGAGTCCTTTGAGGGCGTCTTTAACGTTTTCCGGCGGTGAAGGCTTCATTATACCCAGGAGTGTATGAAGTGGAATCGTTGATATAAGATGTTCCACATCTCTGTGGACTATACCCTCAGGGGTAAGCATGGAAAGCTCCCTTATTCTTTCTCCATCATGTATCATTTCGACCACGGTGCTCTCTGTAAACACCCTTGCCTTGTACTGGATGAATTCTTTCAGTCTCTCTGCTATCATGCCTATACCTGAGTCAGGGTATAAGAATTCATCTGTGAGGGTTCTCATCTCTTTTTGTCTTATGTGTAAAAGGGCATTCTTCAGGGTAGCACCAAGGGAAAGGCCATTTATACGCTGTGAGATCCACTCCTTGCTTATCTCGCTACAGGCCATACCCCAGACTTTCTCTGAGTAATCCCTGAAGTAGAGTTCGAAGATCCTGCGTCCAAAGTTCTTGACAACCCATTGCTCAAGATTACGGATGTCGTCATTGTCACTGAAATGAGACCTGATCTTTTCTTTGAAATAATCAGCCACCATAAGAACGGAGTTTAAAGTACCAAGCCCTGTAAGGGCATTAAAGGGTCTCAGAGGGTAATCAATGTATTTGCCCTTGATGTATATCTTGCTCCTCCGTTTTACTCTGAGCAGTCTGTCTCCAAGGATCTTGAGGATGAGCCGGTTTATATGATCATTGTCAGTAATAAACCTGTGACCTCCCAGATCAAAATGAAACCCTCTGTGATGAACTGTCTTTGATAGTCCACCAACAGAGGGTTCTTTTTCAACCAGAACAAAGGGTATATCACCTTCTGTTAAAACATAGCCAGCACCAAGACCGGCAAGACCACCACCAAGTACTATTATCATTTTACCAGCAACACAGGCACTTGAGCCCTGTTTGCAATCTCTCTGCTCACACTGCCCATCAGTAGGTTATGCATTCTCTTTCCTCTTGAACCCACAACAATCATATTAACACCCTCTTCTTCAGCTATCTTCAGTATCTCCTCCACAGGATGCCCCTCTTTTATCACAGGCCTTATACCCGTTATTCCTTTCTCCTCAAGGGCTTTCTGGAAATAATCAATAATCTTCTGTGCCTTTCTGTCCAGCAACTCCTTGTACTCTGTTCCCTTGAGAGCCTCCCTTAACTCGTTTATCTCTGAATCGCTCAGCAGTACATCATCCATCAATGAAGGACCCTCAAGCTTTATCACATAAAGGAGTATTACTGCATCAGGCTTCATACAGGGGAAAAGCCTTGCCATTGTATCCACTATCAGCAAGGAGCCCTTTGTATCATCAACACAAACAAGTATCTTTTTCATCTCATCTCTCCTTAAGAAAACAACAAAGTCTTTGAACTCCTTTTCTACTCCTCTGACTCTTCCAGTTCCTTGTAATACTTCTGCATCTCCTTGCTAAGACCCTTGATCTGTTCTATCTCCTCTCCGCCACCACCATAACCAGCAGACTCCACCTCTGTACTGAACCCCAAGGACTCAACATTACTTGGGGCTATACTGTAACCCACAAGAAAACCCAGTATGGCTATCAGACATATAATCAAGAACATATGACTTGTTTTCATAATAGCTCCTCCGATCCAGCCTTATCCCTTCTTGATCCTGTAGATAAACTTGCCACCTTCCTGTTTCTTATCCAGTATCTCATGGCCCATTGACTCACACATCTGTGTAATTGTCTCTCCAGAAGAGGGGTTATCAAAGACTACTTCAAGTATAGCACCCTGCTCTATCTTTTCCAGAGATTTCTTAGAGTAAATCTGTGGATGCGGGCAGACATATCCACACACATCAAGCATGTACTGGCCTTCGCCTTTTTTTTCAAATTTTACAGCCATGGTTCCTACCTCCATTCCTTTAAAGTAATGTTAAAATTCAATATCAAAATCTGCCATCTCTTTTGCCATCTTTCTCTCACTCCACCAGTTAAAGAACCTGACACTGACAAATGCACCTACCACCATTCCTATGCCAAACAACCAGCCACCTGGGTCACCACCTGCTACCCTGATAAAAAAGGCTCCTATATTACAGCCAAGTGCTACCCTGGCACCTATTCCCATAAGTAGCCCGCCGCCAAGGCCCCAGACAATGAGCTCACCCTTTGGCAGTTTGAATTTAAACTCATTATTCAACAATGCCATTACCATGGCACCAAACACAATGCCCACTGACATCCATAGAGCAGGATTACGCCAAAGCTGGGGAATACCATTCATCACTCCGAAAAAGACATTGTCGCGCATATTCCAGCCAAACTTCTCCAGTATCCATGCCCCGAATTGAGCCTCCTGCGTGGTAATGTACCAGTAGCCCGGGTCGAAAACCTTCCCAATAGCAGAGACATCTTTTGTATATCCCATGCTTGACAACAATTGTCCAAAGTTATTGACACCATATTTAAGCTGCATTCCACGCATGGCAAGGATGTGTAACCCTGCAGTAATACCAATCAATATACCCATAGTACTTGTTCTCTTGGAAGATGTAATCATGTTCCAGATACCTGCAATCTCATCACCAATCCCGGTACTACCTCTCTCACCCCTTCTTCTCCTGATAAAGGTCTTCCTGGGATAAAAATAATAGATTAGGGCCAGCAGGATAACCGAAGGTAGTATTGTATTAATAAAGGCATCACCAACAAAGTACCTCACGTCATTTGAGAAAAGAGACGATATAAACTTTGTCTTTGCAATCGTGAGCATCTTTTTGTTAAATACATTACCTGCAACAAAGTAATCAAACCAGGACGTTATCTTGCCAGAGGGGATCCACTTTTTGGAAAGGGCAGAATCTATCCATGACTGGGGAACCAACTTATTAAAGATACCGTCCAAATCAACAAATATTGCCTGTCCAAAGGAGATACCAATGATTGCAAGTATTGAAGTACCATTACCCTCACCGATTTTATAGAGTGAACCTGACGCGCACCCTCCTGCCAGTACCATGCCTATCC
>JAADHP010000189.1 GCA_013151785.1 Nitrospirota bacterium
ATATGAAGGATTACTTGAGCCTTGATATTCTCAGGGATATTGGCCAGAGGCTATCGGATTACCTGAGGAAAGGGCGGCTCTCGGCCCGGGAGATTAAGCCCCTTGGCCGTGGAGCAGCAGGTGACAGGACCTTCCAGATGGATCAGACCGCTGAGGAGATAATAATCAACTCCCTCAGAAAAAGTTCAATCCCTCTCACAGTGGTTTCCGAAGAGATCGGTCTAATTGATCTCAATGGTGGCGGACACAGGGTGCTGATAGACCCTGTGGATGGCAGTAAGAATGCAGTGTCAGGCATTCCCATGTTCTGCACCTCCATTGCTGTCACAGACTCTGATACAGTCTCTGGGATATATCTTTCATACATAATAAATCCCCTTACAGGTGATGAGTACTGGGCAGAGAAGGGCAGGGGGGCCTATTTTAACGGCATGAGGATGGAGACACATAAGGATGAGGAGATAAGGGTTGTGCTGTATGAGACGCAGTCTCCAGAGAGGGAACTTCCCCTGATACTTCCTGTGCTTTCACTGGCCAACAGGACAAGGTGTTTTGGAACAACCGCCCTTGATCTTGCATTTCTTTCCATGGGTGCAGCAAGTGTTTACATAAATCCATCACAGACAAGGAGTTTTGATTATGCTGCAGGGGTACATATGGTCAGGGAGTCTGGTGGTATTGTCACCACTATTGATGGCCATGATATATCCGGGGTTGAACTTTCAATGAAGAGGACTGCCCCACTGCTTGCCTGTGCCAATAAAAGAGTCCTGGAGAGGGTTTTGAGGGAACTGGAGAGATGAAAGAGCTGCTTGACGAGATCAAGACATTGAACAGGCTTATACTCAGGCTCGTCAATCATTTCAGCCCTGAGATCGACAGGGGTATACTTGACAGGTATATAGCCTTCAGGGCTTTTTCATACAATCATACACTCATACTGAAGGGTATAGAGGAGCCAGACCCCGTAAGGCTCCATGAGCTTAAAGGTATAGAGCATCTACTGGAACAACTGAAGGACAATACCGAGCAGTTTCTCCAGGGTCTTCCCCATAATAATGTGTTGCTCTATGGTCCCAGGGGTGTGGGGAAATCCTCTGCTGTGAAGTGTATGCTGAATGAGTATCAACAGGAGGGGCTGAGATTAATAGAGGTGGACAAGGATGCCCTGATGCATCTGCCTGAAATAAAGGAACTGATAAGGGGAAGAACAGAGCGGTATATCCTGTTTTGTGATGATCTCTCCTTTGATCTGGATGATTCCTCTTACAGGCAGCTCAAGGCAACCCTTGAGGGGAGCATTGAGGCGAAGCCCCATAACATGGTGGTTTATGCCACATCCAACAGGCGCCATCTGATGCCTGAACGTGTGGAAGAGAACCTTCAGGAACTCCACCCATCCGAGACAATGGAGGAGAAGGTCTCCCTCAGTGACAGATTCGGACTGAGACTCGGCTTCACTGTATTTAATCAGGATACCTACCTCAGTATAGTAAAGAACTATGTAAAACTGAGAGGGCTCTCAATAGAGGATGAGGTGCTTGAAAGGGCAGCTGTACAGTGGTCAATCTCCCATGGCAGTTTCTCAGGCCGTACTGCACGACAGTTTGTTGATCATATAGAGGGAAGGATGAGATTACACGGAGATGTTTGAGGCTATCGTACTTGGTATAATACAGGGTCTGACAGAGTTCATACCTGTCAGCAGTACCGCCCATCTGATACTTGTTCCCTGGCTTTTCGGTTGGCAGGGTGATGTGAACAGCCTTTCCTTTGATATAGCCCTGCATGGTGGAACACTGCTTGCCCTGCTTGTCTACTTTGCCAGGGATATATACGATATGTTTTTCAGGAGACCCGGGGTACTGTTTCTCCTTATAGTTGCCACAGTTCCGGCAGCAGTGGTGGGTGTGCTTTTTGAGGATATCGTGGCCACCACACTGAGGTCACCTCTTGTAATATCAGCATCCCTTGTCATCTTCGGACTTTATATGCTTTTAAGTGAGAAGACAAGGAGCAGCAGGGTGTTCAGGGAGATAAAGCTTATGGATGCCATTATGATCGGCATGGCCCAGGCAGTGGCCCTTATACCAGGGGTGTCGCGCTCTGGTATAACCATCTCAACAGGGCTACTGAGGGGCATAAAGAGGGAGGATGCTGCGAGATTTTCCTTCCTCATGTCAGTGCCTGTAATTGGTGGAGCTGTTTTGCTTGAGGGATTGAAGATTTTAAAAGACCCTGCAATGATTGATCTTAAACTCACCACAGTGGGCTTTGCATCCTCGGCAGTCTCCGGGTTTCTCACTATCTCCTTTCTTTTATGGTTTTTCAGGAGATTCAGCCTCAGAAGTTTTGTTTACTACAGGATTATACTTGCTGTTATAATATTTATGATATGGCTCAAATTCTGAAAAGATTGAGGGAAGAACTGACAGGTATTTTCTTTGTAATCCTGAGTCTCTATACAGGTATCAGTTTGTTCAGCTACTCAAGATGGGACCCATCCTTTTTTACTCATTCCAGGGGGCCTGTAAGAAATCTGGGAGGTATAATAGGGTCATATATGTCTGATCTTCTGATCAGTCTGTTTGGTGTTGTATCATTTGTGCTGCCACTCACCTTCCTGGTATATGGATTAAAGAGACTCCTTGGAAAGGATAAGAGACGGGAGACCCTGATAGGTCTGATAGTTCTTGTCCTGTCTGTGCCTGTTTTTTTGAAGCTCCTTTCCTATACCTTTTCATTACGGACAGGGATAAGCTTGAGTGGTTTCTGGGGTGATGAGATAGCATTGGCCTTGGTCAAACTCTTTTCCCTGCCAGGTGCCTATATAATCGTAATGGGACTGTTGCTGTCAGCATTTGTAATACTGAGTCCAAGATCAGTAACAGATATCCTGCAGAGTGTTTTTGAAAAGCCCCGGGAAGTAGATAGGGTTGTAAAGAAAGGAAAGATAAGAGTGGTAGATGAACCCTTGTCAGATAATGGCATAGAAATAGGTATCCATGAACCTGAGACTGGAAGAAAGACAGTAAAGTTACCCCCAAAACAGTCTGGTGAATATATTCTTCCTGATATTAATCTTCTTACCAACTATGATGCATCTTCAAAGCCAGGTAAGGAAGAACTCCTGGAAAGGGCAGAGTTGCTCGAGAAGAAGCTGTCTGACTTTAATATATCCGGAAAGGTAACACAGGTACATCCGGGGCCGGTGGTGACCATGTATGAGTTTGAGCCCTCCCCTGGCATAAAGATCAGCAAGGTAATATCCCTGTCCGAGGACCTTGGAAGGGCACTTGGGGGGCTGAGTGTGAGGATAGCCACGATTCCAGGGAAAACCCCCCTTGGCATAGAGGTGCCAAATGTAAAACAGGGGGTCGTCTCATTAAAGGAGATTATAGGTTCCAGGGAGTTTCAGAAGAGCCAGTCAAAGCTCACCCTTGCCCTTGGTAAGGACATATATGGAAGACCGATTGTGGCTGATCTTGCAAGGATGCCCCACCTGCTTGTGGCTGGCACCACGGGGTCAGGTAAGAGTGTTTCAATAAATTCCATGATAATGAGCATAATCTATAAGGCAAGACCGGATGAGGTAAAGATGTTGATGATAGACCCCAAGCTTCTTGAGCTTTCCATTTATGATGGTATTCCACATCTCATAACACCTGTTCTGACAAATCCGAAGGACGCCAACCTGGCCCTTAAAAAGATGGTGCTTGAGATGGAGAGAAGATATCGGCTGATAGCAGAGACAGGGGCCAAGAATATTGACAACTTCAATCGCCTTGTAGCTGACGGAGAACGCCTGCCCTATATTGTGATCATCATTGATGAGCTTGCAGACCTCATGTTCACTGCCTCAAAGGAGGTGGAGGACTCCATAGTGAGACTTGCACAGATGGCAAGGGCATCGGGCATACACCTGATAGTGGCCACGCAGCGGCCCTCCGTGGATGTTATAACAGGAATTATCAAGGCCAACTTTCCCACAAGAATCGCATTTCAGGTCTCATCCCGTGTTGATTCCCGTACCATCATAGATGTCCACGGAGCCGAACAATTGATAGGCAGGGGTGATATGCTCCTGATGGCTCCAGGAACCAGATTAAAGAGGCTCCATGGTCCCTATGTCTCAGAGGAGGAGATAAGAAGTGTTACAGAGTTCATAAAGGCACAGAGAGAGCCTGATTTTACATTGTTTGAGGCAATTGAGATGAGTGCAGAAGAGGAGCAGGGTTCGGTTGAGACCACTGAAAGGGATGAGCTTTATCAGAAGGTGATAGAGTATGCCGAAACCACTGGAGAGATCTCCATATCAGCCATCCAGAGGCGTTTCAAGATTGGTTACAACAGGGCAGCAAGGATCATGGGCCTCCTTGAAGAGGATGGCCTTGTAGGTCCTCCCAAAGGGGCTGGTAAGCCAAGGGATTTCATAAGGAGATAGGGTTAATTGGATAGATAATTAATCAGGGAACATATTCGTCAGAACCCATGTCATAGTCAGAGCCATCACCAGTTGTTCCAGAGCCAAGGCCATCTCCATCCTGTGGTCTACTGTCACCGTCAATATCATCAGCAGGTGTGCCTGCACTTGTGCCTGTATCAATACAGGGTGAGCCTGATTGTATATGGAAGTCACCAGCAGTGGTTGGATTGCCGCTTGTAGCCTGCTGGAGGTCAACAAAGAGTGGATCTGCATTGATGTTTCCTGTCCCTGAAAAACCACCCTCAACATCCGAGTAGGTAACAGTGGCTGCTCCGTCTATCTGTGGAGAGGAAGGGGCGGTATTCCCCCAGATAATGCTGTTCTTAATTGTGGTTGAGCCGGTGATGTTTAATCCGCCACCATTGCCACGGGCATAATTACCAGCAATGGTACTACTGTAGATATTGAGTGTACCTGCACTATAGATACCACCGCCCTCACTCCAGCTATAGTCATCTGCAACATTACCGGTGATGTTAGAGTTCTCAATGGTTACCACTGTTGAAGAACCTGCAAAGATTGCACCACCCCGTGCAGGTGTGCTGTTACCACTTAGAGTGGCCTTTGAGAGATTCAGTGTTGAGCCTGAGTCGCGTATCCAGATGGCACCATAACTGTTAGAGGATGTATTGCTGCTTATAGTGGTGCCGCTAACAGTAAGGTCTGCACCATTGAGGATATAAACAGCAGCACCATCTCTGGCGCTGTTGTTGTTTATGGTACCACCCGTGATGGTTGTTGTGGCAGAGGCACCATTAAGACATAGCGCTCCACCCTCATATACTGCAGAATTGCTGTCCATACTGGTGTTGGTGATGGTAAGGGGTGAGTTGGAACTGTAAATAGCTGTACCTCTACTGCTACTGTTATTACTAATGGTGGTATCTGTAATTGTGGTCATCCCTGTAATGCCTGTCAGATATATTGCGCCACCTTCACTATTGGCAGTGTTGTAGGTGATGGTACTTCCTGTAATGGTGATGTCATAAGAGGAACTCTGGGCATAAAGGCCGCAACCACGGTTGCATGAGTTTTTCTCAGTGGAAGACCCGCCAATGGTGGTGTTCTCAATGGTTACGCCACCACCGCTTATATAGATGCCTGCTCCGTTTTGCCAGCTTGGGGGTGTATTCCCTTTTATTACCGAGTTTTTGATAGTAGGTGTTGCATTGTTTGAGATATATATGCCACGGGCATTGTTGCTTGTTGCCTGATTGTCAATGGTAAAGCCCTTCAGCACTGCTGAGGTTTCACCACTGCTGAAGGTCACCACAGGGCCATCTGCACCGTCGCCCTGGATTGTTGTGTATGCAGCACCATTTAAAGACTGGACAGTGATATTCTTGCCATTGTAGTTGATTCTTTCACTGTAAGTACCATCGGCAACAAGAACTACATCTCCGTCAGAGGCTGCATTTATGGCTGCCTGTATAGTGCTATACTCAGCCGGCATCCAGGGGATCAACCACGGTTACTGTACTGTCTGAGGTGGGTGTACCAGTGGCAGTGTCTGTCCCGTCCGAGGCATAGAAACGGTAATTCAGTATACCGTCTCCAGCATAATTCAGGACAATGGTTCTGGTATAGAGCTTACCGTCAGTATAGTCAGTGTCACCAGAGTCTACCTCTGTCATGTCGTACTTTTCACCGGCATCATAGGTACCGCTGTCGTCCATATCCACCCATACCTGGATGGATGTGGGTGCATCATTGTCTGTATCCGTATACTTGATCCTGAATTCAAAACTACCTGCTCCGGTGTCAGGGTCAACACC
>JAADHP010000054.1:0-1494 GCA_013151785.1 Nitrospirota bacterium
AGTCAATCACTATGTTAAGGTACATAAGGTTGCTGGTGTATGTCACTGTCGGTATTGCTACATGGCCTTCTTCACCACCTGTTGCCCCTTTTTTACTGCTCACAGCTTACTACTTACAGTTCACTGATCTTCACCCATCCACCCATCTACTCATTTACCCATTAACTCATCCACTGCTTTCTGCTCACTGCTCACTGTTTACAGTATTCACTGTCCTCTGCCTTTCATCTCTCTTATATAGAGTCTTTTGGGCATAGTGGTGTCAGGTAAAAATACAGAAAATATACCCCTCCAGATTCCGCCATAATGACATAAAAGAACAGCAATGTTGTAAAATATATATTCACTTTTTAAAGGGTTTTTAATATGGAAGAAAGAATACAAAAGATACTATCCAAGGCAGGGATAGCCTCCAGAAGAAAAGCGGAACAGCTTATTCTTGAAGGACGTGTGCTTGTAAATGGCAGGGTGGCCACCCTTGGTATGAAGGCAGACATGGAAAAGGATTATATAAAGGTTGATGGTAAACTCGTATTGAAGCCTGAGCCAAAAACCTATATAGTCCTGAACAAACCCAAAGGTTTTCTAACCACCCTTGAAGACCCGGAAGGACGTCCCACCATCAGGGAACTTCTCAAGGGTATCAGATACAGGGTATACCCCGTAGGAAGGCTTGATTTCTACTCAGAGGGGCTTCTTATCCTCACAAATGATGGCGAGCTGGCCTATAGATTGATCCATCCTTCCTACAAGGTACCAAAAACATATCTGGTGAAAGTCAAGGGAATTGTAGAGGAAAAAGATCTGAACAAGCTCCGGCAGGGCATAATGCTTGAAGATGGCATGACAGCGCCAGCCAATATAAAACGCATAAGGATGCCAAAAACAGAAAAGAACTCATGGCTTGAGATAACCATATATGAAGGGAAAAAGCGTCAGATAAGAAGAATGTTTGAGAGAGTAAGACATCCTGTATTGAAACTGAAAAGAATACGGATTGATGGTATAAAATTAGGTAATCTCCCCCCGGGTCAGTGGCGGTATCTAACCGGAGAGGAGATACAAAAGCTGAAAAAAAGTGTTAAAATATAGCGCTGACCAGCATTTTTATTTCCTGTTGCGTGTTATTTGAATAAGGAGGTCTTTGGAAATGTACAAAGAGAAAAACTGCGGTGACGTATCAGAGGCTCACATAGGAAGTATTCTTACACTTTCAGGCTGGGTTTTTCGGTGGAGAGACCATGGGGGACTCGTGTTTATTGATCTCAGAGACCGCAGTGGCATAGTGCAGGTGGTGTTCAGTCCTGAGGTATCGACTGAGGCACACAGTCTTGCCCATTCACTTCGCTCAGAATATGTGGTCAGGGTAAAGGGAGAGGTAAGGAAGCGGCCTGAAGGCACAGAAAACCCCGATATCCCTACAGGCATGGTAGAGGTATATGCTGAGAAACTGGAGATATTATCGAAGGCAGATCCTCTGCCATTCATGATAGA
>JAADHP010000054.1:1515-7408 GCA_013151785.1 Nitrospirota bacterium
TCTGAATCACTGAGGCTTAAATACAGGTATCTGGATCTGAGAAGACAGGAGATGCTCGAAAACCTGATTATCCGTCACAGGGTTACAAAAAAGATCAGGGATTACCTTGACAGGGAAGGCTTTCTTGAGATTGAAACCCCCATGCTTACAAAATCCACTCCAGAGGGTGCAAGAGACTATCTTGTGCCAAGCCGTATAAATCCCGGTCATTTCTATGCCCTTCCCCAGTCGCCACAGATTTTTAAGCAGATCCTCATGTGCTCTGGCGTGGAAAGGTATTTCCAGATTGTGAAGTGCTTCAGAGACGAAGACCTGAGGGCAGACCGTCAGCCTGAATTCACACAGATTGACATGGAGATGAGCTTTGTGGAGGTTGATGATGTTATCAGTGTGGTTGAGGGAATGCTTTTCTATGTATTTAAAGAAACCCTCGGGGTTGAGATAGATATCCCCATGGAGCGGCTTACCTACCACGATGCCATGGAGCGCTTCGGTACAGACAAACCTGATCTCAGGTTTGACCTCGAACTCAGGGAAATGGAAGATCTGGCAAGACAGGGAAGTTTCAAGGTCTTCCTCAATGCCCTTGATTCTGGCGGAAGGGTAAAGGGACTCTGTGGCAAGGGACTCGCAGGACTGAGCCGCAAGGAGATAGACCTTCTTACAGAAGAGGCACAGTCTTATGGTGCAAAGGGACTTGCCTGGATAAAGATAAAGGATGGGTTTGAATCACCCATCACAAAGTTCTTTCCCGATGGCGTGCTCAGTGAAATGGCAGACAGGCTTGGTGCAGAGCAGGGTGATATGATGCTTTTCGTGGCTGATGATGAAGAGACCACCCTGAATGTACTTGGACGTCTGAGACTATCCATTGCAAAGAGGCAAAACCTGATACAAAATGGCTTCAGGTTCTGCTGGGTAGTGGATTATCCGTTGCTGGAGTGGGATGAGGATGAGGGAAGGTTTCAGGCAATGCATCATCCTTTCACCTCCCCTGCTGACGAGGATATAGAACGTATGCTTGAGGAAGACACAATCGACCACGAGGGCCTTTCAAAATTAAGGGCCAAGGCCTATGATATAGTGCTGAACGGCTATGAGATTGGTGGCGGAAGCATTCGTATCCACAGACCAGAGGTGCAGAAAAAGATGTTTGAACTCTTAAGGATAGCTCCTGAGGAGGCACAGATGAAATTCGGATTTTTGTTGGATGCCCTCAGATTTGGTGCGCCTCCTCATGGTGGTATAGCCCTTGGGCTTGACCGTCTGGTGATGCTCATGGTGGGAGCTGAATCCATAAGGGATGTAATAGCCTTTCCAAAGACACAGAAAGCAGTGTGTCTGCTCAGTGGTGCTCCTTCGCCTGTTGAGGAAAAACAGCTGAGAGAACTTCACATAAAGCTTGATATAATAGAATAAATAAAAGGAGTTTTTATGACCGTAAAGATCAGACCATATGTAATAACAAGGGGCAAGGTGGTCTTTGACTACTCGGCCATGTATTGTGATACTCCTGAATCAGTGCTTAAAAGTCCCCTTTTCGAAGAGATTGTCAGACGGTTTGTCGAAAGGATTGGCCGTAAGGGAAGTACATTGTTTGCCTTTCTAACCGAAACACTTCCCTGGACAGAAAGACAGGCAATTGCCTCAGAGGTGATTAAACTCTTCAGGTTTTTGTTCAGTTACAGCGCCGAGGAAGTTGCGCAGATGAATGCAGAGTACAGGGAGATACTTTCAGATAAAGAGGCTTTGAATGAAGTGGTCGAGGAACTCTATAATTACTGGAGAAGGTACGAGAGATTTTTTTACCTGGAGGCACCAAGAAGGTCAAGGTATTCTAAAAGCAGTATACATCATGCCCAGTTTATAAAGGCAAATGAAGAACTGAAAAATCTTGTGCTTTATGTATATCGCCGGATCAGCGAGCATATTACAGGCGACAATCCAAGGGTTTACAGACAGTTGCCTGCTGGCGCCAATATGGGAATGCTTACAGAGCAGATCGACTGGGATTGTCCCGAACCCTACAGGGCACTTATGAACATACCCTTTATCAGACTTACACTGATGGAACCACCCCTGATACTCTACCCTGAGATGAACAAAAGAAAGGGAAAGTTCGAGGAGGTGGAGGTGCTTCCTCCCGGGATATTCGAGATGGATAGACGGGAGTGGTTCTGCTTCCCTGCAAGGGTGGGAGATCTCACAGCCTTTATCTATTTCCATCAGGACTTTATATCCCTCGGGCTTTCACTCAGTAACCTCTTTGAGATTGCTGACTATGAAGAGATCGAGTCCAAACGACCTGAAATAATCCTCATCTTTGGTGTTAAGGCCAGATTGCCAGGGAGAACCCTGTTTTTTGATGACAGAGAAAACAACATGATGGTGGGTCTTGTGGAACATCACAGCGATGTGGATTATTTTGGTTATTTCAAGAAGATGACCCTTACCCTTCACAATATAACCATGATCAAACGTGGAAGGATGCCCATACATGGTGCAATGGTGCTGCTGAAGTTAAAAAGCGGAGAACGTGCAAATATTGTCATAGTGGGCGACAGTGGTGCTGGAAAGTCAGAGACCCTTGAAGCCTTCAGAACACTTGCAGAAGAGCATATCTGTGAGATGCGAATAATATTTGATGACATGGGTTCCCTTGGACTTGACAGGGCAGGCAGGGTTGTTGGTTATGGTACGGAGATAGGTGCCTTTGTAAGACTTGATGATTTACAGCCAGGCTATGCCTATGAAGAGATTGACCGAAGCATCTTCATGAATCCCGACAAAACCAATGCCAGGCTTATAATGCCAGTAACACGCTACCATCATGTTGTCAAGGGATACCCTGTGGATTACATGTTATATGCAAACAACTACGAGGAGGTAGACCCTGAACATCCCGGAGTTGAGTTCTTTGACTCAGTGGAAGAGGCACTTCATGTGTTCAGAAATGGCGCCCGTCTCGCAAAGGGCACAACCGATGAAAAGGGCCTTGTTCATACCTACTTTGCAAACCCCTTTGGTGCACCCCAGAGGAGGGATGACCATGAGAGGCTTGCCAGAGAGTATTTCCAGAGAATGTACGAGCAGGGAATAAGGATCGGTCAGATAAGAACCAGGCTTGGGATTGAGGGTTATGAACAATTAGGGCCCCAATCAGCAGCTCTTGAGCTTTTCAGGGTGCTGAAGGATAGCTAAAATCTGGCTATACAATTCTCACAGACTAAAAAAACATATACCAGGATAATAATATCCACTCAGGGGGTTCACATATGAAGATACATATTGCTGACGGAGAGAGCTTTGAGGCAGAGGAAGGTAAAAACCTCTATGAGCTTCTGAAGAAAAACAAGATATACCTTACGGCATCCTGCGGTGGCAAGGGCTCCTGTGGTAAATGCAGGGTCATAGTAAAAGAGGGCACGGTAAGGGTTGAAAGCTATGGAAAACTCACAACCGCAGAGCGAGAACAGGGAATTGTGCTTGCCTGTCAGAGCTTCCCGGAGGGTGATATAACCATAGAGATACCCATCGAGTCCATGCTTACTGTGGGTGACAAGATCGCTGTCTCACGCACAAGGGATCTCTTTGAACTGCTCAAATCCTACAAGGCTGATATCTCTCCTCTCATTTCAAGGATCAGACTTACACTTCCGGTACCCACACTTGATGACAATATCAGTGATCTGGAAAGGCTGAAGCGAGGCATTGAGGAAAAGGGTCTGGTACTTGAGTATCCCTATCATTTTGTCTCAAACCTTTCGGATTCACTGAGAGAACATGACTGGAATTTCATCCTTTGTTACCAGAAGGAAAGCAATACTGCCCTGTCCATAGAACCGCCGGTAGAAAAGCCCTGTTATCATGGTATTGCTGTGGACATAGGAACTACCACTGTAGTGGTTTACCTGGTTGATCTCTGTGACGGCAGGGTGATTGATGTGGGCTCCACCTATAACTCGCAGATGCGGTACGGAGATGATGTGATAACAAGGATTGTCCATGCCACAGAGGGTGGAGGACTTAAAGAACTACGGCATGCCGTAGTAAATGACATAAATGACCTTATCAGACCTTTGACAGAATCACATGGGATAGACCCCGAGGGTATTGAATCTGTTGTTGTTTCTGGCAACACAACAATGGTCCATCTTTTCTGGGGCCTTAACCCTGCATACATAAGAGAAGAACCCTACATACCCACAGCCAATAGATTTCCTGTATGGCAGGCGCGTGATGCAGGAATAAAAATCAGAAGAGATGCCCCTGTCTATTCAGTGCCCTGTGTGGCAAGTTATGTGGGTGGTGATATTGTTTCAGGTGTGATTGCAACAAAGATGCACACCAGAGAGGAACTCTCTCTCTTTATGGACATCGGAACCAACGGTGAGATAGTGATAGGAAATAAGGACTGGCTGATGACAGCGGCCTGTTCTGCAGGTCCCTGCTTTGAAGGCGGTGGTATCAAGAATGGCATGCGTGCAACCAATGGTGCCATAGAGTCAGTAAGGATCGATCCAGAAACCCTTGAGCCAGAGTTTAAGGTTATTGGTGATGTCTCACCCATCGGAATCTGTGGCTCTGGAATGATCGACGCCATAACAGAGATGTTTCTTGCGGGAATTGTCGACCAGAAGGGCAGGATAAGGGATGACCTGAAAACAGACCGTATAAGAGAGGGAGAAGATGGTTTAGAGTACCTGCTCTATTCTGGTGAAACCCACGACATTGTACTTACCCAGGTTGACATAGAAAATCTGATAAGGGCAAAGGGGGCTATATATGCCGGAGCTTCTCTTCTTCTTAAAGAGGTAGGGTTTACCTTTGATATGATTGAGCGGGTTTATATTGCAGGTGGCTTCGGTAATTATATAGATGTGGAAAAGGCCGTGATAATGGGAATGTTGCCTGACATACCCAGGGATCGGTTCCGATTCATGGGCAATACATCAATAGCCGGAGCATACCTGTGTCTGATGTCTGAAGAGATGAGGAGGGAGGCCGAGCGGGTGGCCTCAATGATGACCTATATGGAACTCTCCACAAAGGGGACCTTCATGGATGAATTCATGTCTGCACTGTTTCTGCCACATACAGAGATGGAACAGTTCCCCTCTGTGAAGGAACTGGTCTTTAAAGAGAGATAGTATGGAAAGTCTCCGTTTTAATGTGGGCGGGATGTACTGTTATGAATGCTCAATGGCATTAAGGAGGTTCCTTGGTTCAATCAGAGGAGTTGTTTCTGTGGATGTTGAAAATGAAGAGGTGATTATAACCTATCGACCTGAAGAAATAGACAGCAACGAGGTCGAAAAGATCACACGGGAAAGTATCGAGAAACTGGGCTACAGGATTATTGATTAGAGAACATCATTGCTGTCCAAAAAGATTTAGTAAGAAAAAAGAAAGACAGGGTGCCGAAAAAGAATAATGCCCACACCTTTGAAAATGGAAAAATCCTTCTGAAACAAGAGGTGAAGAGGTGGTTCATCATCCCATTGATGCAATAGGATTTAAATTATAACAGGACATAACCTTTTCAGCCTTCGGGTGATACATAAGGTTGTTGGTGAATGTCACTGTCGGTATTGCTACATGGAGCCTCTTCACCACCTCTCCACCTCTGCAAAGGAACATCTGTGCCTGACCTTGACCTGCTATTGAATATAGGTTGGTATCAATACTGTCCGATAAACCGTGATAAGTCCTTGAAGGATAGGGGATATTAATTTTTCGTCTCAACTGACACCCCATAAAATCTTCCGATTTTATGGGGACCCCGTTTCTCACAGGCCATCTATGGCAGTTATACCCCAAAAAGTCTTTGACTTTTCGGGGACCCCTTGTTCCGAGGAGATTTTGCGATTTGCCATCCAGGGCAAATCTTTAG
>JAADHP010000089.1 GCA_013151785.1 Nitrospirota bacterium
GTCCTGTAAGGATAGGGTTTAGCGATGCACGCGAATTCAGTTATATATTCTACAATCGTACCATAGAAGGGGGAAGGAATCTCCATGCAGTGGATAGGAATATGAAGATTGGCAGACTGCTGGGGCTTAGTTCTCGGGAGGTCTCTTTTCCTCTGCCGCATATCAAGCCATCACCAATAAGAAAGCAGTATTTCGTGGTAGTACCTGGAGCCAGATGGCCTTCAAAACGGTGGCCAGCGGAATATTTTGCAAGACTGTTGAGATATCTTGAGGGGCTGGAACTCACCCCTGTGCTACTTGGTGGAAGGGATGATATGAGCATTTCAGAAGAGATCATCAAGGGTAGCAGGATGAACTGTATAGACCTTACGGGAAAAACGGATTTGAAAACACTATGTAGCATCATAAAAGGTGCCGAGTTTATGATCACCAATGATTCGGGTCCCATGCATATAGCCACTGCTATGGATGTTAAAGTATTTGCCATCTTTGGACCTACTGATGAGAGACTCACAGGTCCGTATGGTGGAAAGCATGTAGTAATAAAGGCTGAAGGGCTTCAGTGCAGACCCTGTAGAAGAAGAACGTGCCCTACCATGAAGTGTCTGGAAGCTGTTACCCCCGAAGAAGTCTACAGAGTTATCGCTTTTGATAAAACCACTCAGCCCCGTCAATTCAGTGGCAGGTGAGATGATTCTGGCTGGAACTCAAATTTGCCGTATGACGTTGGTCATATGACAGCTACACCCATTGCCTGAGCAAGGAGTCAAATGGCATTGTGGGGGGATTAAAGAAAGTGCTTGACTTTTGGTATCAGATAATGTCATCATAGTGTAGAGTTTCAGAAGTTTTTGTATGCTTAACAGGAGCCACAAAGACTTTTCAGCTTTGTGGCTTTTTTATTGAGCAGCATCCTTTCTGATACTTGAGTTTACAATGGAAAGGAGGTTTAGACATGACAAATGGAACAGTAAAATGGTTCAACGATACCAAGGGCTACGGTTTCATTACCAGTGAAGATGGTATGGATGTGTTTGTTCATTATTCATCCATAGAGGGTAATGGCTTCAAGTCATTGGCAGAAGGCGATGAAGTGAGCTTCAGCATTGAGCAGGGCAGCAAAGGCCCCAAGGCAGTGAATGTTGTTAAGGTCTAATTGATAATTAACAATTGATGCCGTTAAATTGAAAGCCCTTGCCTGGCAAGGGCTTTTTTTATGCCCTTTTGACTTCCGATTGACTCATCAGTCAGTTTTATGGATAGGTGGATATTGGCTTTACCGCTCATTCTCGCAAGCCATCCATGGCTTGCTCCGAGGAGAAAATCAGGTTCACCTTCCTGGTGAACCTTTAACTGATTTTCTAAATCCGCTCAAAGCCAATACCCACTTATCCGTTAGTAGTTTGGTTATTTTTTCTATCAGCATTTCGGGAACTCATGGAACGATTATTTTGCACAGTGGTGATGTTATAATAATTCCAGATCCAACGATAAAGTTATAATAGTGGTATGGTAGAGTCTTACACATCATTCTCAGCAGCCATCCATGGCTGCTTCCGAGGGAATTTTGCGATTCACCCTCCAGGTGAATCTTATGCAAAATTCAAAACCGTTCAGACTCTACCATACCACTACTTTCAGATATCCATTGTTATTCTTACAACTGGATTTGAGATAATATTCAAAAGACCAATAAATTTAAGCAATTGAGATGGCAGTGAAGAGTGCAATAGAAGAAGACATATTCGAGTATGTAAAGAGAATGAGGAGGAGGCTTCATCAGTACCCAGAGCCTGCCTTCCAGGAATTCAAAACCGCTGAGATTATCTCAGAAGAACTGAAGAAACTCTCCCTCTGGCATAAAACAGGTATAGCAAAGACAGGCATTATTGCACGTCTTGACTCACCTTATAAAGACTCTCCCACCATAGCATTAAGGGCCGATATGGATGCCCTGCCTCTTGAGGAAAAAACAGGATTGCCTTACAGTTCACGCAATCCAGGCTATATGCACGCCTGTGGACATGATGGTCACATGGCCATGCTTCTTGGTGCTGCAAGGCTGTTGAAGACCACCGGCCATGATGCCAGTGTGGTACTGATCTTTCAGCCTGCTGAAGAGGGCGGAGGAGGTGCAAGGGCCATGATAGAGGCAGGTGCTATTGATGATGTGGATATGATATTCGGTGGTCATATTGATATGCACTTTCCCCTGAATACAATTGCCATCAGGCATTACATGGATACATCCTATACAGACAGTCTGGAGATAAGGATAGTGGGCAGAGGTGGCCATGCGGCAAGGCCTCATGAAACAGTGGATGCTGTAGTGGTGGGGAGCGTCTTTGTTACCTCTTTACAGACCATTGTTTCTCGTAGTATTGACCCCTTGAATCCTACTGTAATCAGCATTGGTAGTTTCCATGCAGGACGTGCCTATAATGCCATAGCTGATGAGGCTGTTCTGAGAGGCACCATAAGAACCACTGATAAAAAAACAAGAGAGACGGTTATCAACAAAATAAACCAGACAGCTTCATCCCTTGCCTCGCTGTATGGTGCTGAGATATATCTGTCTGTCCGCGAGGGATATCCGCCTGTAATCAATCATCCTGTGGCCTACAGGATTGCAAGACAGGCTGCAAAGGCTATTGCAGGAGAGGACAATGTTCTCAGGGTGGAACAGCCAAGCATGGGAGGTGAGGATTTTTCTTACTATCTCCTGGAGGTGCCCGGGTGTTTTGTTCGTCTGGGTGCACATAACGAGATGTACCAGTTCATGCCTGCGCATAGTTGCAAGTTTGACTTTGATGAGAGAGTGTTAAAGACCGGCGCTCTGTTTTTCGCTGAGTTAGTAAAAAAAGCTGCTGAATATCTGAGGGAAGGTAGTGCTTCAGTTCACACCAAGTAAAGGGCCTACCATTGGTGTGGAATTAGAGCTTCAGATAATAGACAGGCAGACATGTGAGCTGTTAAACATAGCACCACAGATACTTGAAGAGATCAAAAAAGCCTACAGAAAGAGGATAAAAGAGGAGTTCCTCAAGTCCATGATTGAACTGAATACAGATGTATGCGAGACTGTAACTGATGTGGAGATTGATTTGAGGAACTCATTGAGGTATCTTGAGGAGCTATTAGCACCTAAGAATGCCACCTTTTATTCTGCGAGTCTCCATCCATTTGCAAAGGGCATAAACCAGCAGGTTAGTGATAATCCTCGTTATAAAAAAATCATGGAAGAGCTACAGATAGTGGGCAGACGTTTTATAACACAGGGGCTTCATGTACATGTGGGGATTGAAGATCCTGAGAAGGCAGTGAACATCACGAATACAATCAGAATATATCTTCCCCTTTTACTTGCCCTGTCAACATCCTCACCCTTTTATGAGGGAGAGGCCACAGGGCTTTACTCATACAGGACAAAGCTCTTTGAGGCACTACCAAAGGCAGGTCTGCCTGATTATATAAATGGATGGCAGGGGTTTAATAATCTTGTTGATATCCTGCTCAGGGCAGGGTATATTGATTCTGTGAAGGATCTGTGGTGGGATGTTAGGCCCCATCCAGAGTTCGGAACCGTGGAGATACGCATCTGTGATATCCCCTGTAGATTAAAGGATATACTGGCCCTTACTGCTTTGATTCAGGCACTTGTGGTATATATTGGAAAGCTTTCTCCCCAGCCTGATACAAATATTCAGATACTCAGATTGAATAAATGGCAGGCTGCCAGATACGGGCTTGAAGGCTTGTTTGCCAATCCTGCCACAGGCACATATCTTGGCATAAAGGAGGCAGTGCTGAACCTGCTTGTTATGCTCAGTGATGAAGCAGCAAGGCTTGGTTCACAGGAATATCTGAAGGGTATTCATGATATACTTTCCCGTGGCACAGGTGCACACAGGCAACGAATATACTATTCCCAGACCAATGACTTCAAGGTGGTAATCAAAAGGCTTGTGGAGGAGTTCTATCAATGAAAGGTGCAGTTTCATCAGGACATCCCCTTACCACAGAGGCAGCAACAGAGATACTGAAAAAAGGTGGAAATGCCTTTGATGCCGTGGTTGCAGCAGGTTTTGCATCTTCAGTAACAGAGCCTACGCTTACAAGTCTTGGAGGAGGCGGCTTCTGTCTTGTACACAGGGCCAGAGATGGTGAGAGGGTTCTCTATGATTTCTTTGTGAACACACCAGGGCTGGGCATTGATGATATAAAAAGACCATCACTCATTCCTGTTGATTTGAGATTTAAATGTACAATGCAGAGGTTCCATATTGGTATGGGCTCTGTTGCTGTGCCAGGGATGCTGAGGGGCCTGATAGATTGTTGCCTTGACCTCTGTACGATGGATATGGATGATATTATCAAACCTGCCTTGAGATACCTCACTGAAGGTGTGGCTGTTACAGAGCAGCAGATTTATCAGCTTGAGATTTTGAAGCCCATACTTACCTTCAGTGATTATGGAAGGGAGATATTCAGCCTGAACAGCAAAGGAAGGCTTTACAACCCCCTTTTGAAGGAATTCCTTTCCCTTTGTTCACCGGAGAGATGGCTTGAGATATTCTATGATAGTGGAGCCAGGAGACTCCATGATATGATGCGTCAGCACAGGGCGCTTCTCAGTTATGAGGATATGCAGAACTACAGGACTATAAAAAGAACTCCCCTCAGGTGTGTATACAGGGACACTGAGATAATCACCAATCCACCTCCCTCCACAGGTGGTATGCTTATATGCGCAGCCCTCAGATATATGGACAGGCATGATTATAATACCCTTTCCAGGCCAGAGCGGATGCTATTAAGAGTCAGGGCGATGGAAGAGATGTTTAATGTAAAATCTGCCAATGCTGGTACAACCCATATAAGCATAATTGATTCTGAAGGTAATGCAGCATCAATGACCACATCCAATGGCACAGGTTCAGGATGCTTCTTTCCTGACACAGGTATTATGCTTAACAACATGATGGGTGAGGATGACCTTCATCCACAGGGTTTTTTTAACTCTCCACCTGGCATACGGGTGGGTTCCATGATGTCTCCTGCATTTATCATGAGGAATAATGAAGTTCATGCCATACTGGGCAGTGGCGGTAGTAAGAGGATTCGTACAGCAATGCTACAGGTCATTTCAAATCTGATAGATGAGGAAATGACGGTCAGAGAGGCTGTTGAATCGCCACGGATACATCTTGATGATGAAGGGATTTTACAGATAGAAGCAGGGTTTAATAAAGAAATAATTGATTATATAAAGGAGCACTACAGAATGAATGTCTGGTCTGAGAAGGATCTATATTTCGGGGGGGTGCATACTGTGATGGCGGATTTCTCAGGTTGTGGCGATCCACGCAGGGATGGGTGTTACAAAAGAATTGATTGAACGATCCAAAATTGCCCATTGACTCATCGGTCCAGTTTTGAAGTCAGGTAGGTATTGGCTTTACCGCTCAACTTACACCCCAGAAAATCTACAATTTTCTGGGGGCCCCAATTTCTCGCAAGCCATCCGTGGCTTCTGCCCCAAAAAGTCTACGACTTTTCGCGGAGCCCCTTGCTCCGAGGAGAAAATCAGGTTCACCCTCCTGGTGAACCCTTCTGATTTTCTAAATCCGCTCAAAGCCAATACCTACCTGCCCATTTAGTATTTTGATAGTTATTCTATCGGCATTTTTGGGTGCGATCATTGTAGTGTAACAGAATAAAGCAATATGGTATAATTAGAATCTGGTAAATAGTTAATTGGTTACTGGTTATTGGGTTGCCTGGGGTGCCTGTTTCTTATTAAACGGAGAGGTGCCCGAGTGGTTGAAGGGGCACGACTGGAAATCGTGTGTAGGGGCTAAAACCTCTACCGAGGGTTCGAATCCCTCCCTC
>JAADHP010000142.1 GCA_013151785.1 Nitrospirota bacterium
CGCTCCATTGTATACAGACAATGCCACTGCTGCAGCCGTACCCTCAAGTCTTTCCTGTGCAGGGGCGTTGCCAAGGGCAATACCTATAAAGGATTTCCTTGATACACCCATCAGAATCGGTCTGTTCAGAACCTTGAATCTCTCTAACCGGTTTATTATCTGGAGATTGTGCTCTGGTTTCTTCCCGAAACCGATTCCAGGGTCGATGATTATTCTTTCCTCAGAGATACCGTGGGAACGGGCAATCTCAATGCTTTCTCTTAAATAATCAATAATCTCTCCGAAGAGATCATCATAGTGGGGATCAACCTGCATATCCTTTGGTGTGCCTTTTATGTGCATTACAACAACCGCAGCATCGTAACTGGCTATTGTCTGTGCCATCAGAGGGTCGAACCTCAATCCGCTTATATCATTGACAATTGAAGCACCTGCATCGAGTGCCCTCTTTGCAACCTCGGCTTTATAGGTATCTATCGAAATGGGAATGGTGAGTCTTTTAACCAGCTCTTCAATCACTGGTATTGTCCTTTTCAATTCCTCTTCCAGGCTTATAGGTTCAGCACCAGGTCGTGTTGATTCCCCTCCGATATCAATAATATCAGCACCTTCATCAGCCATCTGAAGGGCATGATCTATTGCAGAGGATTTGTTGTAATACAGGCCTCCATCAGAGAATGAATCAGGTGTTACATTAAGGATGCCCATTATGTAGGTTCTTTTTGAAAAGTCGAAACTATGATTCTGAAGCCTGAGTTTCAATGTTACTTTCCTCTTCAGAATCAGATGGTGTGCCTTTTACTATTGCATCTATCTCTTCAGCAGAGAGGGTTTCCTTTCGCAGTAATTCATTGGCCAGCCTGTCAAGAATATGATAGTTATCCTGCAGTAGCTTTTTTGCCTTGTTATAGGCATCTGTTACAATCCTTTTGACCTCTTCATCAATATCCTCGGCAGTTTTTTCACTATAGTCTTTGTGTTTTGCTATCTCGCGGCCAAGGAAGAGGTGTTCTTCTCTCTTTCCGTATGTGAGAGGCCCCAGCTTTTCACTCATTCCCCATTCGCAGACCATCTTTCTTGCCAGATCCGTTGCTCTCTCAAGGTCATTGCCTGCTCCAGTGGTAAGGTGGTTGAGGGCAATCTCTTCAGCGGCCCTTCCGCCAAGCAATACCCTCAGGGTTTTCAGGAGGAAATCCCTGGAATAGGTGTATCTGTCATCAAGGGGAAGCTGCTGGGTAACACCCAGTGCCCGGCCTCGTGGTATTATGCTGACTTTGTGAATAGGATCAGTGCCTGGAGTTAGTTTGGCAACAAGGGTATGGCCTGCCTCATGATAGGCAGTATTCCTCTTCTCCTCGTCACTGATTATCATGCTCCTTCTTTCCACACCCATTAAGACCTTGTCTTTAGCCTCATCAAAGTCTTCCATATCCACCTTGTCCTTTGACTTTCTTGCAGCAAGGAGAGCAGCCTCATTTACAAGATTGGCAAGGTCTGCTCCAGAGAACCCAGGAGTGGATCTTGCTATTACTTCCAGATCAACATCACTGCCCAGGGGAATTGCTCTTGTATGAACCTTCAGTATCTCAAGTCTGCCTTTTACATCGGGAGAAGGGACAACAATCTGTCGGTCAAACCTGCCAGGCCTTAGCAATGCAGGGTCCAGGACATCAGGCCTGTTCGTGGCTGCAACAACAATTATGCCTTCCTTACCTTCAAATCCGTCCATTTCCACAAGAAGCTGGTTGAGTGTCTGTTCCCTTTCATCATGTCCACCACCAAGCCCGGCACCTCTGTGCCTTCCTACCGCATCTATCTCGTCTATGAAGATAATACAGGGAGCATTCTTCTTGGCCTGTTCAAACAGGTCACGAACCCTTGATGCTCCCACACCCACAAACATCTCTACAAATTCGGAGCCGGAGATGGAGAAAAAGGGCACATCTGCCTCACCAGCTATTGCCTTGGCAAGCAGGGTCTTGCCGGTTCCGGGAGGTCCAACTAATAGCACACCTTTTGGAATCTTGCCACCTAACTTGGTGACCTTCTGGGGGTCCTTGAGATAGTCTATGATCTCCTGGACCTCTACCTTTGCCTCCTCAATGCCTGCTACATCCTTGAAGGTGATCTTCTTGGATTTGTCTGAAACGAGTTTGACCCGGGCCTTGCCAAAGGACAGCGCCCTGTTACCACCCATCTGCATCTGTCTCATGAAGATTATCCAGATTAGAGCAAAGAATATAATTGGCCCCCAGGAAAAGAAGAAATTGACATACCAGGGTGTTTCTGCAGGAGGCTTTACTGATATCTCTACGTTTTTTGCTCTCAGGTCATTTACAAATTCGGGATATTTTTCCACATAGGTCTTGAAGACGGTTCCGTCCTTCAGTGTGCCTGTAACCTCGTTTTCCTTGATTGTTACCTTTACAACCTGACCTGCCTCAACCTTCGAGATGAAGTCGGAAAAGTTTATTTCTTTGGCGGTTTCCTTCTGAGTGCTCATAATGTCGAAGAGGAAGATCAATAGGGCACCGATCAACAACCAGACAAAGAGACTTCTGTAAATATTATTCAAAAAACCTCCAAAAATTTTTACAGGAATCTACTGACTGAGACGAAAACAGCCTCTATTAAATTTTAACACAGTAGTAATTCTTTTTTCACAACCATAAATAACAAAGCACCGGGCACTACGAAATGACCGTGAGCAAAATGGCTGTTCCATTTCATTCCGTCTGTTTGCGGAGTATTTCCCTGTTGTATATGGATATTACATCGCCTCTTCTGAGCATACCCACCACCTTCCTGGGATTGTCTGTTGCCACAACAGGTATCTCATCGATGTCCATTTCTGCAAAATGATGAAGTGCATCGGCAAGGTTATCCTCAGGTGTCAGGGTAAGGACATCCTCTGTTGCCAGCTCACCAACGGTTACGATCTCTTTAATATACTCCTCATATAAAACCTTCCTGACATCCTGCAAGGAGATAATGCCCACCATCTCTCCCTTTGAATCAACAACAGGATAATAGAAGCCTCCTGAGCCCTCTATAACGAGGTCGATAAACTCTTTCAGATTTACCTTGTCCCTTACTGTCATGAAGTCTCTTCTCATCACATCCTTTACTTTGATAGAAGATAGTATGGTGGCCTCCCTGCCCGCATGGATGTTTATTCCCTTCTGTG
This sequence comes from Nitrospirota bacterium, assembly GCA_013151785.1. GTDB lineage: Bacteria > Nitrospirota > Thermodesulfovibrionia > Thermodesulfovibrionales > JdFR-85 > JAADHP01. The sequence continues at coordinate 3,188 of JAADHP010000142.1, forward strand.
CAAGTTCATAGGTGTCAATGGATTCGGGCATTATTCTATGGGCAACAAAGGTGCCAATTGTGGTGGCAAACATGATTGGTATAATGATCTTATAGTTTCCCGTCATCTCAAATAACAGGAACATCCCTGTTAATGGGGCATGGGTTACAGATGCCAGAAATGCCCCCACTCCAACCATCGCATATGCTCCAGGAGATGATGTGAAAGAGGGGAACAGATAATGGACAAAGCCACCGAATGCTCCTCCTGCCATGGCACCGATAAACAGGGCAGGGGCAAATACACCACCTGCTCCTCCAGAACCAAGTGTTATAGATGTTGCAATGATTTTAAGGAATACCAGGATGAACATCAAAGAAAGATCCATGGAACCAGAGAAGGCATTTTCGATATACTCATATCCATCACTAAGGATCTGGGGGAAAAAGATTCCAATACTCCCCACGGCTATAGCACCTATAATGAGTCTTATATAGGGATTACTAAGGGACTCGAATTTGTATTTAATCCAGTAGAATGTCTTTATGTAGAATACGGCCAGAGGACCAATGAAAAGACCAAGAAAGAGATAAAAGGGCGTTTCCATAACACCCCGCAGGCTATATTGGACTACATGGAATGCAGGGTTTTCTCCATAGTAGATCCTGGAGACCACTGTGGCCATACCGGCAGACACAACAATGGCTCCAAAGGAGGTGAGTTCGAAGTTGCCAAGAAGAACAATCTCCGTGGCAAACATTACACCTGCAATGGGAGCATTGAAGGTGGCTGCTATACCACCAGCACAACCTGCTGCAATGAGAAGCTTCAGCCTGTTGCCTGAGACCTTGAATATCTGGCCCACAACAGAACCAATGCCACCTCCGATCTGGGCTATAGGGCCCTCCACACCTGCAGAGCCTCCTGAACCAATGGTTAGAGAAGGTGCGATTATCTTAAGAATAATGGTTTTAAGTTTTATAATGTCATCCTGGAGGTTCACTTTCTGCAGGAAGGAAGGAAATCCATAGCCACGGACTTCGGTACCGAAACGGTATGAAAGTGGAATAAGCAGTAGAGCTCCCGTAAGAGGCAACAGGGGTGTGAGTATCCTGTATATACCGCCTCTATCTATTCCAAGAAGGTGGTATCCTGAATGGAAAATGACCTCTTTGCAGAATTCGAGAGTGGTTCTGAAAAGCATATTGGCAGCACCACTGAGTGCCCCAATCAAGATGGCCATTACAATAAGAGATGTGGATGTTCCTATTCTGAATGTAAACTTGAAAGATAGAAGTTTTTTTAAAAGCCTTCTCACTGCCTGGCAAGTCTCTCTTTCAGAAACTCTTTTAACTTCTCGATAGCTCTCGCCCTGTGGCTTATTCTGTTCTTGGTTTTTGGGCCAAGTGCTGCAAAGCTTTTTTTGTAGCCCTCTGGAACAAATATGGGGTCATAACCAAATCCTGATTCTCCAGAGGGTTTCCTGAGTAAATGTCCCCGCACATGTCCCTCAAAGAAGTAGGGTTTACCATCAAGCACGAGACATAGAACAGATACAAAACGTGCTGTCCTTTTCTCATCAGGTACATCCCTCAGTAGTTCAAGAAGTTTTTTAATCTTCTCTCTGTCAGATGCACCTTCACCAGCAATACGTGCAGAGAATACACCTGGAGCTCCATTGAGTGCATCCACCTCAAGACCTGAATCCTCTGCAAGGGTGGGTATCAGTGCAATCCGATAGAAGGTCATGGCCTTTTTTAGTGCATTGTCATGATAGGTCTTGCCATCTTCTATAACGTCAGGAGGCTCCTTGATTGAATCTAATCCTATGAATTCAATCTTCAGATCTCTGAAGAGGGCATTCATCTCCTTTATTTTTCCCTTGTTTTTAGTAGCTAAAAGTACCTTCACCTATAACCTCTTTTTGAATCTTGAAGAGTTCTTTTATCCCCTTTTCAGCAAGAGACAGGAGGTTGTGTAATGTTTCTCGGGCAAAGGGTTCACCCTCTGCAGTGCCCTGTATCTCTATAAACCGGCCATCAGCAGTCATCACTACATTCATATCCACCTCTGCCTTGTAGTCCTCTTCATAGCAGAGATCAAGCATGGGCTCTCCATCCACAATACCCACACTTATTGCTGAAACCATATTTTTTATGGGATTTCGTTCAATGATACCGTTCTGTACAGCAAATCGCATTGCATCGTAAAGGGCCACAAACCCACCAGTTATTGAGGCCGTTCTTGTGCCGCCGTCTGCCTGTATAACATCACAGTCTATATATATGGTTCTTTCACCAATAAGAGCAAGGTCTACTACTGATCTGAGGCTTCTGCCTATAAGTCTCTGTATCTCCTGGGTTCTACCACCAATGCGACCTGTTGTGGCCTCCCTCATGCTTCTCGTTGAGGTTGAACGGGGAAGCATTCCGTATTCAGCAGTTATCCACCCTCTGCCCGTATCCTTAAGGAAAGGTGGAACCCTTTCTTCTATAGAGGCAGTACATATCACCCTTGTGTCACCCACCTCGATCAGCACAGAACCTTCAGCGGTTTTCAGATAGTTGCGGGTTATTTTTACTGGTCTCATCTCGTCATTTTTTCTTCCGTCCTTTCTCATCAGGCCTCCTGTTAATCTATGAAATCTCCATTGAAACAATCTCTCTGTAAGGT
>JAADHP010000010.1 GCA_013151785.1 Nitrospirota bacterium
CCTTCAAGGTAAATATTTCCATGAAAAATGAATCTGAGAGAATCATAAAAATCACGGGTGACAGTGCCCGGTTGAAGAGATTGGAAAATGACCGGGAATCTTAAAAACATGAAGAATGTGGGAATTATCAGCAAGGCAGGCAGACCAGAACCACTTGAAATTCTCGAGGAGATTCTACCCTGGCTTAAAGACCAGGGGTATAATGTGTATATTGACAAGGAGACAGCATCCCGTCTGGATATGAAGGGATACAAAAGAGCAGAAATCCCGGAACTGATAGAGGTGCTTATTGTACTTGGTGGAGATGGAACAATGTTAAGTGCAGCCAGGCTTGTAGCTGAGAGAGGCATTCCCATCCTTGGAATTAATCTTGGAGGGCTTGGCTTCATTACAGAGGTTAATCGCACAGAGGTTTTCACAGCACTGGAAACCATGTTAAAGGGTGAGTGTTCTATTGAGGAAAGAATGATGCTTCAGGCCAGCATTATTCGTCATGGTGAGACTATCGCTGATTACACAGTGCTTAACGATGTGGTAATAACCAAGGGGGCCCTTGCAAGAATCATTGATCTGGAGACCTATATAGACCATACCTATGTTACCACCTACAGGGCTGACGGTTTGATTATTTCCACGCCCACAGGCTCTACTGCATATAATCTTTCAGCAGGTGGCCCTATCATTCATCCATCTCTTGATTGTATTGTTATAACACCCATCTGTCCTCATACCCTTACAAACAGACCTATTGTACTCTCTGGTGAGAGTTTTATAGAGGTGAGTATGAAATCAGACAGCGAGGATGTGTTTTTAACCCTTGACGGGCAGGTTGGGGTCTCTTTGAAAAAGTCAGACCTTGTGGAGATAAAAAAGTCGCCTTTTAAAACAAAACTGTTAATCCCCTGTGAAAGGGATTATTTCCAGATACTGAGGGAGAAACTGAAATGGGGCGAGAGATAAAGAGATTAGACAGGGACTGGTTGATAAGGATAATAAAATACTTTGAGGTAATGGGTTTTGATCGGTTACCTCTCGATGTACCTACCAGCACCTGTTTAATCACTAATAGTGGAAATGGTTCCTGTTTGATGAAAGAAAAAGAACTCCTTAAATTAAGAAAAGAAATTGGTGATTGCCGTTTGTGCAGACTGTCTGAAAAACGAACGAATATTGTATTCGGAGAGGGGAATCCAGAGGCAGAGCTAATGTTTATAGGTGAAGGACCTGGAGCGGATGAAGACCTGCAGGGAAGACCATTTGTGGGTAAGGCAGGACAGTTACTTACAAGACTGATAACAAAGATGGGGTTTAAAAGGGAGGATGTTTATATTGCGAATATAGTAAAATGCAGGCCTCCCAACAATAGACGGCCAAGAGAAGATGAAATAAATGCCTGTATGCCCTTCCTGAAAAAACAGATTGAGATTATAAATCCAAGGGTCATAATGACACTGGGAGATGTGGCAACAAAAACATTACTTGGTGAGATCGGAAGTATTTCAAAGGTGAGGGGAAAAACCTATCGCTATAACACTATCAAGGTGGTTCCCACATTTCATCCTTCGTATCTTTTGAGAAATCCAAATGCAAAATGGCTTACCTGGAATGATGCCCAGATTGCCTTAAGATTATTAGGCAGGTAGCTAACCACGCCCTGCCTTCTTAGCAGTCTCAATCCTCGTAACTGCCCTCTGAAGTGCAGCCTGTGCCCTCGCAAAGTCTATCTCATCCTGTTTTTTCATCCTTTCTTCAGCCCGCTTCATGGCAGCCTTTGCCCTTTCCACATCTATATCCTCTGCCTTTTCAGCACTATCTGCGAGAATCAGAACCCTGTCATCAGTAACCTCGGCATATCCTGAATTAACAAACACGTATCCTGTAGAACCACCTTTTTTATATGTCAATATGCCAATATTCAAGGTTGTAATAAAGGGCACATGGCCAGGAAGCACACCAAACTCCCCTTCTGTACCGGGGGCCACCACCTCATCCACATCATCGCTGAAAACCGAACCATAAGGAGTAACAATATCAAGGGTCAATTTATCAGCCATCTATCAATACACTCCTTTCTCCTGAGTCAAAAGTAAACTCTCCAACTCAAATATCCCTTTATCTAAAAAACCGAACAGTAAATTACAATAAACACTAAACCTGTCTTGACCAGCCAAGGCTCTTTGCCTTCTCCTCAGCCTCCTCTATAGTGCCAACCATGTAAAATGCCTGTTCAGGCATGTCATCGTATTTGCCATCAAGAATTGCCTGGAAGCCCTTGATTGTATCTTCTAACTTTACATACTTACCAGGTGTGCCTGTAAATGCCTCTGCCACATGGAAGGGCTGGCTCAGGAATCTCTGGAGTTTCCTTGCCCTTGCAACAACAAGCTTGTCATCCTCGGATAGTTCTTCCATACCAAGTATTGCAATAATGTCCTGCAGTTCTTTGTATCTCTGGAGCAACTTCTGAACACCCCTTGCCACCTGATAATGCTCATTACCAACAACCCTTGGATCAAGTGCCCTTGATGTTGAGTCAAGAGGGTCAACTGCAGGATATATACCAAGCTCGGCAATCTGTCTTGAAAGAACCACTGTACCATCAAGATGAGTAAAGGCAGTGGCAACAGCAGGGTCAGTAAGGTCGTCTGCAGGCACATATATTGCCTGCATGGATGTGATTGAGCCTTTCTTGGTTGTGGTAATCCTCTCCTGAAGCATACCCATATCTGTACCAAGGTTCGGCTGATAACCCACGGCTGAAGGCATCCTTCCCAGGAGGGCTGACACCTCTGAACCAGCAAGGGTATAACGGAATATATTGTCAATGAAGATCAGCACGTCCTGTCCCTGATCCCTGAAATACTCAGCAGCAGTAAGGGCTGTGAGTGAAACCCTCAGACGGGCACCTGGTGGTTCATTCATCTGTCCGTATATAAGTGCAGCCTTCTCAATAACCCCTGATTCTTTCATCTCAAGATAAAGGTCGTTGCCTTCCCTTGTCCTTTCGCCAACGCCCGCAAACACAGACACACCACCATGTACCATTGCTATATTATGTATCATCTCCATGATGATAACGGTTTTACCCACTCCAGCACCACCAAACATTCCCATCTTACCGCCCCTGACAAATGGGACAAGCAAGTCAAAGACCTTAACACCTGTTTCAAAGACCTCTGTTGCCGGTACCTGCTCAACAAACTCAGGCGCGGGTCTGTGGATTGGCCAGCGCTCCTTTGTTTCTATAGGGCCTGCCTCGTCATAGGGATCACCTGTAACATTCATGATCCTGCCAAGGGTTGCCTCTCCCACAGGTACTGCGATGGGCTGACCTGTATCGATTACCTTCATGCCTCTCACAAGACCATCTGTAGGACCCATGGCAATAGTGCGAACCCTGTTTTCACCAAGATGGGAGGCCACCTCAAGGGTCAGGTTTATCTCGGGTCTGCCTCTTTCAGGGTCTGCAGGTTGCTCTATCTTCAAGGCATTCAATATGGCAGGCAGTTCGGTCTCGAACTCCACATCCACAACTGCTCCGATTACCTGTGCAACTTTTCCTTCGTTCATATCTAACCTCCAAAATTTATATATTCTAATTAATATACCCTGAACATATACAGGTTTCTATTCCTTTAATGCCTCGGCACCACCCACAATGTCCATCAGTTCCTTTGTGATTGATGCCTGTCGTGCCTTGTTGTATTCAAGGGTAAGCCTATCTATCATGTCTTCAGCATTAGTTGTAGCATTCTCCATTGCTGTCATTCTTGCGGCTTCCTCTGATGCCTGGGATTCAAGCAGTGCCCTGTAGACCAGTATCTCTATACTCTTTGGTAGAAGTCTGTTGAAGACCTCTTCTTCTGATGGCTCAAAAAGAAAGTCCTTCATCTCTTTCTCTTTCTCTGTCTCATGTTCAACAGGTGCGATTGGTAGAAGTTTCAATTCAACCACCTTCTGGGCAACCACGGTCTTGAATTCATTATAGACGAGATGCACCTCATCGAAGGTCTCGTCCATGTAATGCTCCATTAAATTCCGTGCAATATCCTGTGCTGAAGAGTAGGTTATCTTGCCTGAGAGCCCTGTCCAGACCTCTCGTAATTCAACCCCTCTTCTTTTGAAGTAGTCCCTTGCCTTTCTTCCTATTGTGCTTATGGAAACCTCAAAGCCTTCGGATTTGAGCCTGTTGATCAGATTCACTCCTGCCTTGATTACATTGGAATTAAAGGCACCACAGAGTCCTTTATCACTTGTAAGGATCAGGACCTCCACGGTTTTCCTTGGTCTTGGCATTAGGAGTGGATGGATGTCCTGTTCAACGGGCTGGGATAATGAACTGAGCACCTCACCAATCTTTTCAGCATAGGGTCTCAGGGCAAACATCCTTTCCTGTGCCCTTCTCAGCTTTGCAGCAGAGACCATCTTCATGGCCCTTGTGATCTTGGCAGTACTCTTTACAGAATTTATTCTTCTTTTGATATCCCTTAAAGTTGCCATCTATATCTCCCTGTTATTAATCACTTATGCCTGGAATGTTGATTTAAATGCCGAGATAGCATCGTTCAGTTTATTCTTCAGATCCTCATCAAGCGCCTTTTTCTCTGCTATCTCCTTCTTCAGGTCAGCCTTCTGGCTTCTCACATAGCTGAGTAGCCCCTCTTCAAAGGCCTTTATTGATTCCACTGGCAGGTCATCAAGGAATCCCTGTGTGCCAGCATAGAGAACGATAATCTGCTCGTCAAGAGACATGGGCTGGTATTGATCCTGTTTCAGAAGCTCCACCATTCTCTTACCACGTTCAAGCTGCTTCAAGGTGGCCTTGTCAAGGTCAGAGCCAAACTGTGCAAATGCCGCCAGTTCCCTGTACTGGGCAAGGTCAAGCCTCAGGGTACCTGCCACCTGCTTCATTGCCTTTGTCTGGGCTGCACCACCAACTCGGCTAACAGACAGACCCACATTGACTGCAGGTCTTATACCTGCATAGAACAGGTCAGGCTCTAAATAGATCTGTCCGTCAGTGATGGAGATAACATTTGTGGGAATATATGCTGAAACGTCACCTGCCTGGGTCTCGATTATTGGCAGAGCAGTTAAAGAACCTCCACCCTTTTCATCAGAAAGCTTTGCTGCCCTTTCAAGCAGTCTTGAGTGGAGATAGAAGACATCACCAGGATATGCCTCACGGCCTGGTGGACGTCTCAGAAGCAGTGAGAGCTGTCTGTATGCAGCAGCCTGTTTGCTAAGGTCATCATAGATAATAAGGGCATGCTTCCCATTGTCCCTGAAGTATTCACCCATGGCACATCCTGCATAGGGCGCAATATACTGCAGAGGTGCAGGCTCTGATGCTGTAGCCACAACAACTGTCGTGTATTCCATTGCACCGTATTCCTCAAGGGTCTGAACAACCCTGGCCACAGCTGCCCTCTTCTGTCCCACTGCAACATATATACAATATACATCGGTGTCCTTCTGGTTGATTATAGCATCTATGGCAATGGCAGTCTTACCTGTCTGACGGTCTCCGATAATCAATTCCCTCTGGCCACGACCAATGGGAATCATTGCATCTATTGCCTTCAGCCCTGTCTGAAGAGGCTCCTTAACCGGCTGTCTTTCCACTATGCCAGGTGCCACAATGTCAACCATTCGTGACTCTTTGGAGTTGATAGGTCCTTTTCCATCTATAGGTTGTCCTATTGCATTAACCACCCTTCCAAGGAGTGCATCACCAACAGGTACCTCCATAATCCTTCCAGTACGTTTAACAATATCGCCTTCTTTGATTAGCGTGTCTTCACCAAAGAGAACAGCACCCACCACA
>JAADHP010000036.1:0-512 GCA_013151785.1 Nitrospirota bacterium
TGCAACACCTGAGCAGGCCCAGGAAGCACATGAGTTTATTAGAACGGAATTAAAATCGCTCTATGGTGACACTGCAGAAACTGTCAGGATATTGTATGGCGGAAGCGTAAAACCTGAGAATATCGCATCGTTGATGGCTCAAAAGGATGTTGATGGCGGACTTGTTGGTGGTGCAAGCCTCAAGCCTGATAGTTTTTCAAGGATAGTAAGGTTTAAAGAAACACAAGGAGGTTAGTTAATGGCAACACTTTTGATTATCATACATGTACTTATATCTCTCTTCCTTATTGTTGTTGTTCTAGTACAGGGTGGCAAGGGCGCAGAGCTTGGCTCAGCCTTTGGTGGAGGCTCAAGCCATACACTATTTGGTGCACGTGGTGCTGCTACGGTTCTCAGCAAGGTAACCACCATTGTGGCAATTCTGTTTATGATAACATCTCTGATATTGACTATAATATCAGTTCGTCAGCCTTCTGTTGTGAAATCAGTCATACCAGAAGAAAAGACCAGTG
>JAADHP010000036.1:588-6406 GCA_013151785.1 Nitrospirota bacterium
AAGAAATAGCAGATTTTCAGATGTCCATAATCCATGTTGACTCCCTCTCAAAACACTTTAACAGTATAAAGGCAGTTGACAATGTAAACTTTGATGTGAGAGAAGGGACGATCTTTGGTTTTCTTGGTCCCAATGGTGCTGGTAAGACAACAACCATTAGTATACTTTGCACCCTGCTCAAACCAACCTCTGGCACAGCTATTGTTGATGGATACAACTGTGTGACCCAGCCCGCAAAGGTTAGAAGATCAATCGGCGTGGTCTTTCAGGATACAACCCTTGATAAAGACCTCACTGCCTATGAAAACCTGCTGTATCATGCCATCCTTTATAATGTAGAAAAATCTGAAAGGCAAAAACTTGTTGATGATGCTCTCATGTTCATAGGACTCTATGAAAGGAAGAATGACCTTGTAAAGAGATTCTCCGGGGGAATGAAGAGACGGCTTGAGGTAGCAAGAGCTATGGTGCATCAGCCCAAGATACTCTTTCTTGATGAGCCCACCCTTGGACTCGACCCCCAGAGCAGAAACAATCTATGGGAATTCATCACCCGTCTGCCAGAGGAAAAGGGAGTTACCATATTTATGACAACCCATTACATGGATGAAGCTGAGGTTTGTGACGAGATTGCCATAATTGACAGAGGTAAGATAATAGCACGGGGTAGCCCAGAGGAACTCAAGAAATCTGTGGGCGGAGATGTGATATACCTTAAGACCACTAACAATCTGAAGGCATTGAGTATCATCAGAGAAGAGATGTCACTGACGGGCAAGATCAAGGGTGACGAACTTTTTATTACTGTCACACGTGGAGATGCATGTTTGCCTGAATTAATAAGGCACCTTGGCGATATTGTAAAATCAGTAAGGGTACAGAGGCCAACCTTGAATGATGTCTTCCTGAATCTGACAGGCAAGGAGATTAGAGAAGAAACTCCTGACTCTATGGATGAAATAAAAGAATCTGTCAGGGCCTACAGGAGACGTTTTGATAGAACTTAGGGTTGTATATGTAATCTCTGCAAGGGAGTTCAAGAAGTTCCTCAGGGAGAAAAGCAGGCTCTTTTCCTCCCTTGCCCGTCCTCTAATCTGGCTCTTCCTGGTAGGCGGAGGGCTTTCACGTATAGTACCCACAGGTGGTAATATAACCTATCTTCAGTTTTTCTTCCCCGGGATTATCGGTATGACCATCCTCTTTACTTCCATTTTTTCAGCCATATCGATTATATGGGACAAGGAATTTGGCTATATGAAGGAGATCCTTGTGGCTCCTGTGTCAAGAACATCCGTAGTCGTTGGTAAGGCAGTAAGCGGCTCGATTGTCTCAACAATACAGGCCACCATCGTTTTAATGCTTTTTCCACTGGTGGGTCTGAAATTGTCATTATTGTCTGTTCTTTTAATAATACCACTTTCCTTTGCTATCTCCTTCTCCATTGCATCCATTGGCATCCTGATAGCAACCTTTTATGAGAGCTTTGAGAGTTTTTCAATAATTATGAACTTCATTGTAATGCCCATGTTTTTCCTTTCTGGTGCCATGTATCCTTTAAGAAAACTTCCGGAGATATTCAAACTGATAGCGCATTTCAATCCTTTAACCTATGGTATTGATGCATTGAAGAATGTAATAATCAAAGAGGCAGGGGAAATGGGAGCGGATTTCTCGTTACCACTTGATCTGACAATCATATTTCTTGTTTCTCTGGTCTTTATCTTCCTTGGAACAAAGGCATTCAACAGAAGGGTTTAATCTCCTGAAAGGAGGTGTCACATGTCAGTCTATGAGATAGTTTTAAAGAGAAGAAGCATAAGAAGATTTAAAAAACAGGATATCCCCGCTGAAATGTTAGACAGACTGATAGATGCCCTTATCTGGGCTCCCAGTGCAGGTAATCTTCAGGCAAGAAAGTTTTATTTTGTCCGGGACGAAGAAACCAAAGAAAGGCTCGTGCAGGCTGCCCTGCATCAGCGATTTATCAGTGAGGCACCACTTGCAATTGTTGCCTGTGCAGACAGACGCATCTATAATCATTATGGAGAGCGGGGAGAGAGTCTGTATTGTCTCCAGGACGTGGCATGCAGTCTCATGTGCATGATGCTTGTTGCCTGTGAGTTAGGCCTTGGTACAGTATGGGTTGGTGCCTTTTATGAAGACAGGGTATCAAGGGTACTTGAGCTTCCATCCTATTTAAGACCTGTTGCTATTGTTCCAGTAGGATGGCCTGAAAGGATTCCGTCAGCACCTCCAAGGGTACAAAGAGCGGAGGCAGTGGTGTGGGTATAATTTCACATAGCTTCTATGCACTTAGTGCCTCTCTTATTTCATCTTCGCCATAACCGATAATCACCTTCTGTCCGCCCTTAATAACAAGGGTTGGAAAGGTCTCCTTTGGATTGTATTTTCTCATCTCGTTGAGCAGTTTGTCTCTTGAGTCTCTGTCAATAGTATCAAGATCAATTATTACAGCCTCCACACCCATCTCCTGCATCAGTTTCTTGGTCTTCTTACAGGCAGGACAGGTGCTTAATGCAAATAGTACAATTTTTTTCTCTGACATTGTTTCACCACCAATCTTAATTTATTCAGCTTATGGAAAAACTTACTGTGAATCACTTTAATTTATCCATATAATCCATTATCATTTTTACATAAGTTTTAAAATCATTACGCCCTCTCCTTACTTCACCAATGAGTTTATCTATGTTAACTTTTTCGTATCTATGTACAATCCGGTTTCTCAATCCAACAACAGGAGCAATCTTCATTGCAAAATCTTCTTCAAGTATTCCACTTTTTCCAAGCACATAAAAGCTACCCTGAAAATCCTCAGGGACTTCAAGGTTTGTATATTTTATAATATGTTTGTTAATATCAAGCATTTCATCCACAATCAATTGTAAAATTCTTTCTAATGCTCTTAAAAGAATAACATCTGACTTTATCTTTTTATCTCTATGTTTTAAAATTTCTTCCAGTTCATTATAATAACCTCGTAAAAGGTATAGTTTATTTTCAATAAATTCTCTATTAATCATTAACAAATTCCACGAGTTGAGTTCTTTTTATTTCATACAGTGAGGATAGTTCCTCAAACTCTGCCTCTGCATAGAGTTCTAACTGGTATTTGATCTTTGGATCAACCTCAAAAAGCACTTTAAAATTTTTAAATATCTCTTTTTTCAGAAGTGCTGGTGCCCTCTTGATGTCAACAATGTCAACCCTGTTGTTATTGAATATCCTTGACAGTTCAGTACTAATGTTAACCAGGTCTATCTCGGTTAACAATTTATCTCCATATACACCTATATCTATATCACTTTCCTTATCATGTATCCCCACGGCCATTGAACCAAAAAGTACGATAAGTTTTATTCCATACCTCTGTGCGAGTTGGACTATATCCTTTTTAGATCTTTTATCCATAACTTATTTTATCCTATTCAACCAGCTTTTTGCCTGCCTGATAGGCATCCATGAGAGCTGTCGGATGTTCCTTTATAGCTCCCCTGGCATCTATCTCCTTATAATAAAGTGTTTCATGTTCTGGTACACTAATGGTTCTGAAAAAAGCCTTGGCAGTAGCTCCTCCGCAATCAAATCCCACCTGCCTTTTCATCCCACCAACCAGGAGCAGGAGCCCTTTCCTCCCGTAGGGACCAGGTGCTATAGGTCTTTTCAGGAGATACTTCTCACACCAGAATGACTGGCAACGGTCAATTAAAGCCTTTATCTGTGCAGAAAGACCAAAGAAGAATATGGGTGAGGCAAGTACAAACCTGTCTCCTTCACGAATGGCTTTGTAGACCTCTGTCATATCGTCCTCGACAATGCACTGCCCTGTCTCATCACAACCACCACAGTTCAGACAGGGGGAAAGATTCATCTCAGAGGGCCTGAAGAGTATCACAGAATGACCATCTTCTTCAACAGCCCTGATAGTCTCTTTTAACAAGAGTTCTGTATTGCCTTCAATCCTTGGACTACCAAGAAAGGCTACAACCTTCATTTCTTCTTCTCCTTTAACAGGGATTTCAGTTCAATGGCATCCTTCATCATCTGAAGGTTATGAGAAAGTTCCCACCAGCCCAGTTTGAATGATGTATAATCAGGAGCACCTGTCATGGCAGAGGCATATCTTATGGAATTGGAATAAAAAAGCCACTGTTTGATCCACATCTTCTCGATATTCTCATCAAAGGGATTTGTATTGTCCTCAATGCCCCTCTGCCATGCATCCATCATGAGTTTTGTGGCTGTTAGTGTCATCTCGTTGGTCTCTTTAATCGTGTTGTCCATCTTTGCAAAGTGGGTATTTATCCAGTCAGTGCTGTGGCAGGTATTACATATCTTTTTCATGCCTGCCCTGCGCCTCTCCTGTTCCTCTTTGGTAATTAAATACTCTGCTGCAGGTTCATTCATGAATGTGGTGGGCAGCGGAAGCCCATCCTTGTTTCTGATTATTGAGGTATCACCTGATTTAGGCTGTGGATGTGCATAGATGAGTCCGAATAGCCTGACCCAGAGCCTTGAGCCAAAATCATGGGTTCTTTCAGCCACCACCTCACCGTCAGGCGTCACAAGGAGGCTGCTGTGGCAGGCTGCACATGTTGGAGCCTTGAAGTCTTTTCCCACAGTCCAGGGAACATTTGAGAAGTTCCATTCCTCTTTTTTGGATAGATAGATGTTTCCGTGCTTGCTTTCTTTGTAAACATTCCATGCAGGCACATCAGGTGCAAGATGGCACTGGGCACATGTATAGGGCTTCCTTGCAATCTCTATGGAGAAGGAATGCCTTGGATGACATGAAGTGCAGGCCCCTCTTGAACCATCAGGGTTGATTCTACCCACACCCTGGTTTGACCAGTGTGGTATATCCGGCACCTCTATCTCACCCATTGCGGTCCTGACCTTCTTCATCCCCTTGACCTTCAACTCTGTACCATGACAGCCAAGACAGGTCTCATGAAGGGTCTCATAGGTCGGGTCTTTTGACAGGATCTCTCCATCGCTGTACTCCTTCAGACCTGTAATGGTATTTACCAGGGTATGATAAACAGGATTATCAAGGAGAATCTTTACAGCATAGGCCTTTTTGCTTTTTGAATACTGACTGACCTCCACAGGATGGCAGGTATTACAATCATTCGGTGAGACTATTACATTAATCCTGTATCCCATATGCTGGAAGTTGTCCTTATGTCTGTCAGGATTCTGACCATGGCATTCATAACAACCTACAACATATTTGGCATATTGTTCTGGAACCTGTTTTGTGGAAATCCGCCTTTCAAGTTCCGGCTTCTGCAGGGCATCCTGGGGTGTTGTCTTTGCATGTCTGCTTGTAAGCCAGTCCTTTACTATTCCAGGAGTATACATGCTGTGGCATCCTATGCATGCCTGTGTCTGGGGACTTATCTTCTCTATGGGGGTGTCCTGTGTGTCTGCATAGAGGACTGTCGTAAAAAATGATGAAACCAAGAGCAAAAAGAAAATTAAAGAATATCTGATTGTTGTTTTACTCATCAAAACCCCTCCTTTCAACTTTTTAATTATTGTACAACATCACACCTGTCCAGTATAAAATTCTATCCAGGCAGGGCACCTCATAAAAATAATACAATCCACAGGATTAGTCAATAGTGTAATCTCTTTTCAATACCCTGTCCAAATACCGAGACCTCTCAGTAGAGAGAGGTATTCTTAAAATCTATTTTGTATGGGGCAACAGGTGGTTCATCAGGGCATTGATGCAATAGGATTTAAATTATAACCAGACACACCCTTTTCAGCCTTTAGGTTGATACATAAG
>JAADHP010000176.1 GCA_013151785.1 Nitrospirota bacterium
AACAAGGGGTCCCCGAAAAGTCAAAGACTTTTTGGGGTATAACTGCCATGGATGGCCTGTGAGAAACGGGGTCCCCATAAAGTCGGAAGACTTTATGGGGTGTCAGTTGAGACGAAAAATTAATATCCCCTGTCCTACAAGGACTTACACGATTTATCGGACAGTATTGATATAATATAGCAATAAATTTTAAAGGAGGCATGTTATGAGAATAACACCCCTTGATATTCAGCAAAAGCAGTTTCCCATTAAGTTCAGGGGTTTTGATGTAGAAGAGGTTTACGCCTTCTTAGAGGTAATCAGGGAGGAGATGGAGGATCTGCTGAGAGAGAATGCATCCTTGAAGGAGCAGATTCACAGGGCTGAGCAACAGCTGCAGGAGTACAGGGACATGGAAAACACCCTCCGTGAAACCCTCATGACTGCACAGCAGATGGTAGAGGACTTCAAAAACAATGCCCGTAAAGAGGCTGATCTGATCATCAGAGAGGCTGAATTGAAGGCTGATGCCATGATAAAGGAGGCCCAGGAGAAGGTTATCAAGATACATGAAGACATAGTTGATCTGAAAGGCATCCGCCGTCATTTCAAGGAAGAGCTAAAGCGACTTATTGAAAGCCACTTGATGATGCTTGATTTTGACGAGACAAGGGAAGAAGAGGCAAAAGAGGCTGAACAGGAATCCCCTATTGTTACATCCGAAAAAGAGGAGACCTATGAAGAACCTGAGGAGTTTTATCTGAGTCCACCCTTTAAGGAAGAAGATGATGAGCGTGAAGTTCAGGACGATTAAGGGTGTTCAGGACATATTACCACCCAAGACCTATCTCTGGCAGCGTGTAGAGGATGCTGCAAGAAGGATTTTCTCCCTTTTCGGCTTCTCTGAAATCAGAACACCCATAATGGAGTTTACAGAACTCTTTATAAGGAGCATTGGAGAGGATACTGACATTGTTGAAAAGGAGATGTACACCTTTCAGGACAGGGCAGGCAGAAGCATAACCCTCAGGCCTGAAGGCACTGCATCAGTAGTGAGGGCCTATATACAGAATAATCTCTACAACCTTCCTGCACCACAGAAGTTTTACTATTGTGGGCCCATGTTCCGTTATGAAAGGCCACAGAAGGGCAGATACCGGCAGTTCCATCAGATCGGTGTTGAGGCATTCTCAATAGACGACCCCTATCTTGAGGCTGAATTAATCGAGATGCTCTGGCTCTTGCTGGAACATCTGGGCATTGAAGACCTTAACACAGAGGTGAACTCCATTGGCTGTACCCAGTGCAGACCCCTGTACAAAGAGAACCTCCTTGAGTACCTCAAGGGGAATATGGATTCCCTGTGCTCAGATTGTAAGAGACGCTACCAGCACAACCCCCTCAGGGTCTTTGACTGTAAGGTGGATACCTGTAAGGGTATAATATCCAGTGCACCAAAGATAACAGAGTTTCTCTGTAATACCTGCAAAGAGCATTTCAGCAGGTTTCTTTCCAGCCTGAGAAAACTTGATATACCCTATAGCATCAATCCATCCATGGTAAGGGGGCTTGACTATTACACAAGAACGGTTTTTGAGGTCACCACCACTGCTCTTGGAGCACAGAATGCAGTGGCTGCAGGTGGAAGATACGACACCCTTGTGGAGGAGTTTGGTGGCCCAAAGACCCCTGCTGCAGGGTTTGCCATTGGAATGGAGAGGCTCATTACACTTCTTGAGGAGAAAACTGATACAGAGCCACCACAACCTGATGTCTATATAGTAAGCCTTGGCACTGATGCCACAGACAGGGCATACACTATTGCATCAACACTGAGAAGAGAGGGGCTCTGGACAGAACTCTCCTATGGAATGGGCTCCCTAAAAAGTCAATTACGAAGGGCTGACAGATTCAGGGCAAAACTTGCACTGATTATTGGAGAGGATGAACTGAAAAGGGGCACACTAACCTGCAAGAGGCTTACTGACGGGTTTCAGGGTGAGATTAAACTCACTGATGTGGTATCAGATATCAAGAGATTCCTGAATCATGATCAGGATACCTGAATCTCTCCACTCCACCGTCCCCTCCTTGTGGGCATCTTCAGGGCCTTCTTCAGTAGCACCAGAAACTCCCTCCTTGGAATCTCCCTTGCACCTAATCTTTTAAGATGCTCTGTGGTAATCTGACAGTCTATAAACTGGAAGTCCCATCTTTTCAATTGCTCAACCAGTTTTACAAGGGCAACCTTTGAGGCATTATTCATACGTGTAAACATGCTCTCACCAAAAAAGGCTGCACCAAGGCTGACCCCATAAAGCCCTCCCACAAGCAATCCATCAAACCATACCTCAACAGAATGGGCAAAACCAAGCCTGTGGAGTTCTATATAGGCCTCTATCATCTCCTGAGTTATCCAGGTATCCCCTGCCCTGTGGGTATGCACCTCTGCACAGCCCCTGATTACATCCTCAAAGGCATTGTCAAGGCTTATCCTGTATATGCCCTTCTTTATAAACTGCCTGAGGCTTCTTGAGACATGGAGTTCATCAAGAAAAAGCACAAGCCTTGGATCAGGTGACCACCACATTATGGGAGAACCTTTGGAATACCAGGGAAAGATACCCATCCTGTAGGCAAGCAGAAGACGCTGAGGGCTCAGGTCACCTCCCACTGCCAGGAGACCATCCTTCTCAGCAAGATCAGGCGTGGGGAATATGGGATATTCAGTAAGTTCGTATATTGGCATTTCTAAAATTAGCCTGGATTCTAAGTGTGCACAGTCATCAAGCCAAAGGCTTATCTCTCATCCTCAATCACCATGGAGACCAAAGGTTCATATAATTAAAGCCTTTCCAGGTTAAATGAAACCACACCCGAACCCGGTTAAAAAGTTAATGGTTGCAACTTCTTCTTATGCTTACAGCTGGATTTGGGCTGAATTTCATAGACTTGTGGATATCACCTTTGAACGGTTTTAGAAAATCGTGAAGGTTCACCAGGAGGGTGAACCTGATTTTCTCCTCGGAGCATGCCATGGATGGCATGCGAGAATGATGTGAAAAGGTGATATCCATAAGTCTTTTCAAATCGGTTTTCTTCAGCGGCTTTCTATTGTCAATAAAACTCATCACGCCCTGTCTTCTATCTCAAACTCTATCTTTCCATTCCTCAACAAAACCCTCACATGACCACCCTTTTTCAGCCTGCCAAAGAGCAACTCATCAGTAAGAGGGTCTTTTATCTCTTCCTGTATCACCCTTGCCATTGGACGGGCACCGTATTTAGGGTCATAGCCCTTTGAGGCAAGGTATCTTCTTGCATCTGGAGTGAGTTCAAAAGTAACCCGTTTGTCCTTGATCTGCTCCTGAAGCTCTCCAACAAATTTATCCACCACCTGCAGCATGATTTCTTCACTCAATGGATTAAAAGTGATAATTCCATCAAGTCTGTTCCTGAACTCAGGATTGAAAAGTCTGTTAATAGCATCTCTGCTCTTTGCCCTTGCATCAGCAGACCTGTCGCCAAAACCTATCACATTCCTGTCCATCTCACGGGCACCTGCATTTGAGGTCATAATGAGTATCACATTCCTGAAATCAGCCTTCCTTCCAGTGTTGTCAGTTAGTGTTGCATAATCCATTATCTGAAGCAGAATATTGAATATATCAGGATGTGCCTTTTCAATCTCATCAAGCAACAGCACTGAATAGGGATGTTTTCTTATTGCCTCAGTGAGAAGTCCACCCTGGTCAAAGCCAACATAACCTGGAGGTGCACCAATCAGGCGTGAAACTGCATGCTTCTCCATATACTCACTCATATCAAACCTTATGAACTTAACACCCAGTATATTTGCCATCTGACGTGACACCTCGGTCTTACCAACTCCTGTTGGGCCTGTGAAGAGGAATGACCCTATGGGTCTCTGAGGAGACCCAAGCCCTGCACGGGACCGTTTGATTGCTGATACAAGACTGTGTATGGCCTC
This sequence comes from Nitrospirota bacterium, assembly GCA_013151785.1. Taxonomy (GTDB): domain Bacteria; phylum Nitrospirota; class Thermodesulfovibrionia; order Thermodesulfovibrionales; family JdFR-85; genus JAADHP01. The sequence goes on from JAADHP010000176.1 coordinate 3,971, forward strand.
ATCCTGACCATAGACCACCTTCTTCAGTTCCTCTTCAAGGTCCTTCAGTTTCCTTATATCTGAGGTGGAGATATTTTTTGGTGGAATCCTTGCTATTGAGGCAACCACCTCCTCTATCTCCTTCACGCCTATCTTTTTGTTGGCCCTTTTATAGCCTTTCAACTTATATACCGCACCTGCCTCATCTATTACGTCTATGGCCTTGTCAGGGAGGAACCTGTCATTTATATACTTTACTGAAAGCTCTGCAGCAGCCTTTATAGCACTTTCCGTGTATCTGACTCCGTGGAACTCTTCATAGTATTCCTTAAGTCCCTTGAGGATCTTTACAGTCTCCTTCACAGAGGGCTCCTCTATCTCGATCTTCTGGAATCTCCTTGAAAGTGCCCTGTCTTTTTCAAAGTAGTTTCTGTACTCCTCATAGGTGCTTGCACCAATGCATCTGAGTTGACCAGAGTTAAGCACAGGCTTCAGAATATTAGAGGCATCCAGCGAACCACCACTTGTTGCACCTGCACCAACCACTGTATGTATTTCATCTATGAACAGGATTGCACCCTTTATCTTCTCAAGTGCCTTGATGGTGGCCTTAAGGCGTGCCTCAAACTCGCCCCTGTACTTTGTGCCTGCTATAAGGGCTCCCATATCAAGGGCAAATATCCTGGTATCCTTCATCTGCTGAGGCACCTCCTCACGGGCAATCTTCAGGGCAAGGCCCTCCACTATTGCTGTCTTTCCCACACCTGGCTCACCCACAAAGACAATGTTGTTCTTTCTTCTTCTACTAAGCACCTGTATTGCCCTTTTCAGTTCCCTGTCTCTTCCCACAAGGGGGTCTATCTCACCCTTTTTTGCCTTCTCCACAAGATCCACAGTGAATGCCCTGAGGGGGTCCTTCAAAGGATGCTGCCCTGGTCTTACCTGATGCCTTCTTTCATCCTCCTCTTCATCATCTACAGGATAAAGCTCCTCTGCCCTGGGAACTCCATGGGATATGTACTCAAGCACATCAAGCCTTGCAATACCTTCCTCTTCAAGGAAATATACTGCAAAGGACTCCTCCTCAAGAAACAGGGAGGCCAGGATGTCTCCTGCATCAGCATAGGGCTTCTCAGCTGACCTCACATGGTCAATAGCACGTTGAAGAACCCTGTTGAAGGCAATGGTGGGCTGGGGATAATAGTTCTTATTACTAATTTGTGGTATATACTCTTTAAAGAACCGATCAAGTCGCTTCTTAAGTCTTCTTGTATCACCACCACAGTTGGTAATGATTTCACTGCCCCAGCTATCCATTAAAATGGCATAGAGTATATGCTCTACAGTAAGGTACTCATGCCCTTTACGTCTTGCAAACTCTATTGTTTCTTCAATGGTATTTTCAATCTCTCTGCTTAACATCACTCTCTCTCCATTATACATTTAAGTGGATAGTTATTCTTCCGTGCAAGTTCATGCACAGTGTTAACCTTTGTCTCTGCAATCTCACGGGTATAAATACCACAGAGTCCTACCCCTCTTTGATGAACATGAAGCATTATTCTCACTGCTTCATCACGGGGCTTGTTAAATACAGTCTCCAGCACATAAACAACAAAATCCATTGTTGTATAATCATCATTCAAAAGCAGTACCCTGTAAAGTCTTGGGGGTTTTGTCTTTTTTTCTGTCTTTGTTTCTTCTATCTCTTCATACCACGGCTCATAACCCGCCATCACTCACCCTCCGATCCAGGATGTCATATTATATTTTATCATATTTGTCCATGATTTAATAATTTACCAGACTCACTG
>JAADHP010000257.1 GCA_013151785.1 Nitrospirota bacterium
AAAACATCAACAAGGTAGCAATAGGCGTTGATGTGCGGGAGAAGGCCTTCCTTAAGGATATCTATGAACTTGTTGATTCACTGAAGAGCACCTTTCATGTCGAGATAATATTCCTTGAGGCAGAACAGTCCGTTCTAATAAGACGATACAAGGAGACACGCAGACCCCATCCTCTCCAATCAGAAGGTCTAAGCATTGAAGAGGCCATGAAGAAGGAGATAGAGTTACTCTCATCACTCAGGGAGCTTGCTGATCGTGTGGTGGACACCTCTTCTCTTACCCCCCATCAGCTAAGGGCTCTGATCATGGAGATCTATGGCGGAAAAACCAACAGAGAATTATTCATAAATCTTATTTCCTTTGGCTACAAGTTTGGCATTCCCCAGAATGTGGATCTGCTCTTTGACGTAAGATTTCTCCCGAATCCCTATTTTATACAGGAATTAAAGGATCTAACAGGACTCGATGCTCCTGTGAAGGAGTATGTATTAAAGGATACCCTTTCACAGGAGGTGATAGACAAAATCAAGCAACTTCTTAAAACCTTCATAAGGGGTTATATTAAAGAAGGCAAGTCGCTTGTTAATATCGGTATAGGCTGTACTGGTGGAAGACACCGTTCGCCTGTAATAGTGGAGGAAATGGTATCCTTTATTGAAAAGGAGTTCAATCTGAAGCCGCAGGTGATACACAGGGACATATGATCTATCTGGACAACAATGCAACCACACCGATAGACCCGGAAGTAAAAGAGGCCATAATCAAGGGGCTTGAATCCTTTGGAAACCCCTCAAGTGTACATATCTTTGGCCGAAAGGCTCGGGAAGTTATAGAGAGTTCACGTGCAAAGGTTGCAGGGCTTATAAATGCCTCAGATGAAGAGGTTTTTTTTACGTCAGGCGGTACCGAGGCCAATAACATGGCAATCATTGGCTATTGCCTGAATTTTGGAAAGGGACATATAATCTCCTCACTCATAGAGCATCCATCAGTGTTACAGCCCCTTTCCTATCTGCAGGAACTTGGATTCTCAATAACGCTTTTAAAACCCGACTCTGAGGGAATCATCAGTCCAGAGGATGTGCAAAGGACACTGCGACCTGATACAATTCTGGTAACCATTATGCATGCCAACAATGAGACAGGTGTTATTCAACCCATCGAGGAGATAGGGGAAATACTCAAAGGACACGATGCAGTGTTTCACACAGATGCAGCCCAGAGTATAGGCAAGATAGAGGTTGATGTCAATGCCATGGGGGTGGACCTCTTGACTGTGGTCTCCCATAAGTTTTATGGTCCCAAAGGTATAGGTGCACTGTATGTAAGAAAGGGCATCAGATTGAGGAGAATACTCCATGGAGCTGGCCATGAAAGGGGACTGAGGCCAGGCACAGAGAATACCCCTTTGATTGCAGGTCTTGGAAAGGCAGCAGAGATTGCAAGAAGAGATCATGGTAAGAGGAAGGAACATCTGAAAGAGATAACAGAGACTCTCTTTGAGGAACTTCAGAAACTGATTCCAGGTACAAAATTGAATGGTTCATATATAAAGCGACTACCCAATACACTGAATCTGAGATTTTCAGGTATTGAGGCCCATAAACTGGTGGAGGCACTTTCAGAGCAGGTGGCTATCTCAGCAGGTTCAGCCTGCCATGAGGGTAAATACACACCCTCTGATGTGCTGATATCAATGGGGCTTGACACTGAAGATGCCCTTTCATCCGTGAGGATATCCACTGGTAAGGATAACACTATGGAAGAGATGAAAGAGGCAGCCTGGCTTATTTCCGAGGCAATAAAAAAGCTATAATCCAATACTCAATTTACTCAAATCCAGCTGTAAGAATAACAAAGAATAGGTGAAAGTAGTGGTATGGTAGAGTCTGAACGGTTTTGAATTTTGCACAAGATTCACCTGGAGGGTGAATCGCAGAATTCCCTCGGAAGCGGACATGGACGTCCGCTGAGAATGATGTGTAAGACTCTACCATACCACTACTATAAATTTATCGCTGGATCTGGAATTTATTTAACACCCACCTGTCCAGGGTAAGATACTAACAAGGCAGGGCACCTCATAAAAATAATGCAATCCACAGGATTATACTCTGTACCAACCTGTATTCAATGACAGGGCAGGGTCAGGCACAGATGCTCCTTTGCAGAGGTGAAGAGGTGGTGAAGAAGCCCCATGTAGCAATACCGACAGTAACTTACACCAGCATACTAATGTATCATCTTAAGGCTGAAAAGACTCTGTCTTTTTATATTTTTATAATTAAATTGCATTAATGGGATGATGAACCACCTCTTCACCTCTTGTTCCAGAAAGTTTTTTTCTATTTTCAAAGGTGTGGGCATTATTTTTCTTCGGCACCCTGCCTTCCAGAATCTTTTTGAACAGCAGTGATTTAACACTCAACATTACTAACCCCTTCCTACGGCGGGCATTCTGCGCACACAGAGGCAAAGAGTGCTGTGCTGAGATACCTGTCTCCCCTGTCAGGAAGTATCACAACGATAACGCCTTCTTTGAGTTCCCGTGCCTTTTTTAAGGCTATATACATTGCAGCACCACTACTCATTCCTACAAATAACCCTTCCTGGAGGGCAAGCATACGGGTGGTTTTAAATGCATCATCATCCTCGACATTGTGTTTTTCATCAAGCCTTGAGGGGTCATAGAGCCCTGGAACTATGGACTCCGTCATGTTCTTAAGTCCCTGTATGCGATGTCCCAGCAGTGGTTCAACTGCTATAATCTGGATGGATCTGTCATACTCCTTGAGCCTCTTGCTTGAGCCCATAAGGGTACCGGTGGTTCCCATACCAGCAACAAAATGTGTAATTTCACCATCTGTCTGCTCATATACCTCCCTGCCTGTTGTCTCATAATGGGCCTTTGTATTGGATGGATTGTTGAACTGATCAGGCATGAAATAGGCACCTCTGTTTTCATCATAGATCCTGTGGGCAAGCCTGATTGCTCCATCTGTGCCTTCCTGTCCAGGACTCAGGATCAGTTCAGCACCAAAGGCCTCAAGGGTCTTTCGCCGTTCAAGGCTTACACACTCGGGCATTACAAGTTTGACCCTGTACCCTTTGCAGCACCCACCATGGCAAGCCCTATACCGGTGTTGCCACTTGTTGGTTCAAGGATTGTAAGACCCTCTCTGAGCAACCCCTGTTCTTCGGCATCCTTTATCATATAGTAGGCAATACGGTCCTTTACAGAGCCGCCAGGGTTAGCACCTTCGAGCTTTGCAAATAGCCTCACGCGTGGATTTGGATTGATTCTCTTTAATTCCACAAGTGGAGTATTTCCTATGCTATCGAGCACACTCATACAAAAGGATATTTTAAAGATATGGGGCTGAATTTTTCAAATCACGATTCTATCAGGAAGTATCAAACATTTTAGATGTATCTGATTAAGTATTAACAATAACCCCAAAAATAGGATCTATCTCTTGAAAAAAATATGCAGATTCAGTTAATTTATCAAGAAGCCTATCTTTTAACAACAGGGGAACTGATGAGATGCCAGAGCACAGGGGGTTAATAGACATCAGTGAGACAGGGGTTGTTTCAAAATCGGTAGAGTTCTGCTATAATGTATGCATGAGAGAAAAGGTCTATGTTATTTATATGGATTCTGTCACCCCTCTTACCCGGGATTGATATAGAAAGAGATGGGTGATATGAGTAAAACAACAGTAATGGAAAGGAGGTAGTAATGAAGAGAGGCCTTATTTTATTCACTTTAATCATGGGGTTAACCTTAACGGGCTGTGCCACAAAGGAGTATGTAGCAAAGCAGATTGCACCTGTCAGTCAGAAGGTGGACAATCTTGAGCAGAGGATATCAGGACTTGAAGGCAAGGTTTCTTCTCTTGAAAACAAGGTTAATGCACTTTCTGATAAAGTTGCCGACATTGATGAGCTGAAGGCTGAAGTGGCAAGGATTAAGTCAATGGTGGAAGAGGCTAAGATGGCTGCCTCCAGGGCAGAGGCAAAGGCTGATGAGGCACTTGACAAGGCAGAGTCAGCCCTGAGAAGGGCAGAGGCCAGTCTTAATAAAAATCTGAAGAAGTAACAAGTAGTGAGTATTTGATAATAAAAAGAGAGACGGGAAGGATCTGTCTCTCTTTTTTATGAATTCTGTGCTCTTCATGAGTATTTGTGCATAAAAGCTTTAAGAAACCAACGAATTACGAAATCTGCCATAATGCCCCGCTCTGGTCGGAGTGCTTCACTGTACCCTGCTTTTCATTCCAAAAATAAAAGACCAGCTGGTGGGGATGGCCAGCTGGTCAATAAAGGGGGAGGGGTAGGGTCAGTGTACACCGTGAATCAGTGCGGGAAGACATCTAACACAAACTATTTTTTCTTCACCTTCATGGATGCAGGGTAGATAAACCCTGTCTTTATCATCTGTTCCACATATGAAACACTTTATTTCCATTATTCATCCTCCAGTTCATTGATCTCTTTAACTATCTTCTCAGGATCAACATTGTGCATCATAGCGCCAAATGCAATGGACTCAACCTTAATTCCCGGGCAGGTAAAACATCCATTACCAAAGTACTTTTCAATGACCTTTGTAGCACCTGGTTTTTGTTTAAGTACATCACCTATCACGGTATCTTTGGTTATCTTCTGTTTTGTTTCTGTCATGGATTACCTCCTTTGAATTCTTTATTGATTGTATTATAGAACAGTGTGAAGCTAATTGATATGATTTAGGTCATATTGTACAGGTGCAGAGGTGGTTCATCAGTACATTGATGCAATGAGATTTAAATTATACCCAAATCCAGCTGTAAGAATAGCAATGGATAGCTGAAAAGTAGTGGTATGGTTGAGTCTGAAAGGTTTTGAATTTTGCATGAGATTCACCAGGAGAGAGACAGCCCCAGAAATCAGGGATTTTTGGGGACCCCGGAATCGCAAAATTCCCTCGGAAGCGGGCTCCCCGAAAGTCGTAGACTTTTTGGGGCAGAGGCCTTGGATGTCCGCTGAGAATGAGATGAAGACTCTACCATACCACTACTATTACTATAAACTTTATCGCTGGATGTGGGTTAAAATAAGATTATGAAAGAGGCGCTGATGGACAAGATAAAGACTATACCTGAGAGTCCCGGAGTATATATATTCAAAGACTCCATGGGAAGGATTCTTTATATAGGTAAGGCAAGGAATCTTCGCAGCAGGGTTAGAAGTTATTTTATTTCCAGGGAAAGGCTTGACCCGAGAAGAAGGAACATGGTCAGTAAGATCAAAGATATATCCTTTACTGTTACAGATACAGAGCTTGAGGCACTGGCACTGGAGGCAAATCTGATCAAGCAATACAAGCCAAGATACAACATAATACTGAGAGATGACAAGAATTATCCCTATCTGAAGCTATGTATCAACGATGAATGGCCGTTCCTTGAGGTGGTAAGAAGGGTCAGTCGAGACGGGTCAGTCTATTTTGGACCCTTTATTCCGGCCTCTTCTGTATGGGAAACACTTTCTTTTATCAGAAAGCATTTTAATATCAGACCATGCCGCTACAGACTCGACAGGCCAATGCGTCCCTGTGTCCAGTATCAGATGAAAAGATGTCCTGCCCCATGTGCGGGGCTAATAGAGCGGGAAGAGTATATGAAGTCTGTCAAAGAAGTGGAGAGATTTTTAAGAGGAGAAAGGAGAGAACTTCTGTCTGAACTCAGCAGACGAATGGAACTATTGTCAGAAGAACTGAGATTCGAGGAGGCGGCACGGGTAAGGGACAGGATAAAGGCCATTGAGAGGTCTTTGCAAAACCAGAAGGTGGTAGCACCTGAGCTGGGTGACATGGATGTGGTAGCTCTTTATCAGGAAGGCAGGGATACAATGTTTCAGGTTTTCTTCGTGAGGAACGGGATACTTATCAGTGCCAAGGACTTTTTTGTAAAGAATACCGAGTTTATTTCTACTGAAGAGATCATGGAGGATTTCCTGAAGTTCTTTTATGCAAAGGATACCATTCCACCTGAGAAGATACTTCTTCAATACAGGCCACTGTCAACAGGTGAACTACAGGACTGGCTTACAATAAAGAGGGGAGCAAAGGTTAGCATCATACTGCCTGATGATGAAAAAAAGAGGGAACTTATAGACATGGCTCTGAATAATGCCAGGTTATTACTTCATACAAGAAGGGGCAAACTGACCAGTGAGCTGTTAAAGACAATGAAGGAAAGGTTAGGACTGAAATCCCTTCCTCATGCCATTGGCGCCTTTGATATCTCAACGATAGCAGGCTCTCACTCTGTGGGTGCTTTTATATGGTGGGAAGAGGGGGAATTTAAAAAAGAATATTACAGACATCTCCGAGTCAGAACTGTTGAAGGTATTGATGATTATTCCATGATGGCCGAGATTGTCAAAAGAACCATCAAAAACCTCGGTGATAAGATTCCTGATTTGATTATAATAGACGGTGGAAGGGCTCATCTGAATACAGCCCTTAAGGCAGCCAAGGAGGTGCTTGGCAAAGGTATAAGTGAAACAGATTTTATTGGCATTGCCAAAGAGCCTGACCGTGTGGTTTTGTTGGATGGCAGAACTATCTCAATAGAGGACAGAAAAGCCGACTCCCTGCTTCTTCGCAGAATTCGTGATGAGGTCCACAGGTTTGCCATATCCTTCCACAGGAAAATAAGAATTGCAGGAATGAGAAGGTCAAGGCTTGATATGATAAAGGGTATTGGAAAGAAGAGAAAACTTGCACTTCTCAGGGCCTTTGGTTCAGTTGATGCTATAAAAAAGGCCACCGTGGATGAGATTGCCTCTGTTGATGGCATGAACAGGAAGATTGCCGAAGAACTGCTGAGGGAACTAAAGAAGGGAGAGGTAGAGGTTGCCTGAAATAAGGATATTACCAGAGGAACTGCAGAATCAGATTGCGGCAGGAGAGGTTATTGAAAGGCCTGCCTCTGTTGTAAAGGAGTTGATAGAGAACTCCGTCGATGCATCTTCCACAGAGATAAACATTGAGGTGCTTGGCGCGGGCAGACGATTGATACTGGTCAGTGACAACGGAAAAGGCATGGACAGGGAGGATGCACTCCTGTGTACCCATCCCCATGCTACAAGTAAGATAAAACACAGAGAGGAACTTTTCAGAATAAGAACCCTTGGGTTCAGGGGAGAGGCACTTTCTTCCATAGCCTCTGTATCAAGGCTGATAATAAAAACAGGCAGAAATGATGAAGATATCGGTACCGAGGTGACAGTGGAAGGTGGAAGACTTATAAAAACAAGGGATATTCCCTACAGAGGGACAACCGTGGAGGTACGCAATCTCTTTTTTAATACACCTGCAAGAAAAAAGTTTCTCAAGTCTCACAGGACAGAGGCTTATCATATAATAGAGACTGTAACAGAGGCTGCACTTACTAATCCTGCCATTTCCTTCAATCTCAGGCTTGATGGGAAGGAGATATTGAACCTTCCTTCTGCCAGGGACATCAGGGAGAGGATTCATCAGATCTTTGGTGAGGAGTTTCTTGCAGGTCTTGTGGAGATCATCACGCCGGGACTTGTAGTATATACCTCAAAGGAAGACAACTACAGACCAAGGAGAATTCATCAATACATGTTTGTTAACAATCGGCCTGTAAGGGATATAACCCTGCGAAGTGCTGTTTACAGGGCATACGATAACATATTGCCTTCGGGCAGACATCCTGTATTTTTTGTCTATCTCTCCATAGATCCAGAGGAGGTGGACTTTAATGTGCATCCTGCAAAAAGAGAGGTGAGATTCAAAAACAGTGAATTTGTTTACAGAAGGCTTTATCAGTGCCTTAAGGATGCCTTTATGAAAGAAGCAGAAGATACTGTAAGAAGGGAAAAGAAAGATGCTTGTTCTATGGGTAGTAATTTTATGGTGAAAGCGTCTACCTCAGACCCTTCAGTAAAAGGAGAGTTTTATACATTCTTTGAGAATCCAGATGAGTATAGAGCAGGTCGTATGGACTTCTTTTACATTGGTGATCTCTTTGTGGTCTATACAGATGGTGATACCCTTGTAATAATGGATCATCATGCAGCCCACGAAAGGGTGTTGTATGAGAAAATAAGGCAGCCTGAAGAATTAAAGATATCCTGTTTTCTTTTCCCAAAACAGGTGAGACTCAACCCCAGGGAGTACAGAATCATTATGGACCACCTTGATGATATAAGGGTACTTGGTATAGAGATAGAGGATTTCGGCAGAGATACCTGTATTGTAAGGGCTGTACCTGACTTTCTGTTCAATGCTGATATCTATCAAATCATTACAGATATTGCACAGTCTTTGATTGACGGTACAGACAGAAAAGAAGTGGAAGTTATAAGGGATAATCTTGCCAAAACCATAGCCTGTCATAAGTCTGTAAGGAGTGGGCATCGGTTAACAGAGGCGGAATTAAGGGAATTACTGAAAGATCTTGAAAACTGCGAAGACCCTGAACACTGTCCACACGGCAGGCCAACAAGGATCAGATTCACCGAAGAGGCATTGAGAAGGATGTTCAAAAGGGAGTAGGGGGATGACTAATAATCCAGATGGCTACATTGAATGTAGAGATTCCAAATCCTGCGATAGAAAAAGATCATGCACAGGTCCCGAGGCATACAGGGATTGCCTTTGTGTAAGTCACTGTCGGTATTGCTACATGGTCTTCTTCACCACCTCTGTCTGCCTTAAAGGACTGTAGTAAGAGCAGTGCTGTGGTGGAGT
>JAADHP010000227.1 GCA_013151785.1 Nitrospirota bacterium
TTGCAATCCTTTGAAATCTTTATGTAGTATATTGCGTTTCCAGAGAAGATTGTTTCATAAATAAATCTACGGAGGTATCTTCCATGAGAATTGTTCTTTTAGGTGCACCAGGTGCAGGGAAGGGGACCCAGGCCAAGAAGATGATCGAAAAATACGGCATTCCTCAGATCTCTACAGGTGATATTCTCAGAAAGGCCGTTGCAGATGGCACTCCCCTTGGTAAAGAAGCAAAATCCTATATGGACAAAGGTGAGCTTGTTCCAGACTCGGTAGTAATAGGGCTTGTCAAGGAAAGACTCTCCCAGGACGACTGCAAAAAAGGCTTTATCCTTGACGGATTTCCCAGGAACACCTCCCAGGCAGAGACACTGGATCAGGTCCTTTCTGAGATGAACATGCCCTTACAATTAGCCCTCAGTGTTGATGTGGATTTTGATATACTCATGAAGCGTCTAACCGGCAGAAGAACATGTAAACAATGCAATCAGATGTATAACATATACTTCAGCCCACCAAAGAAAGAGGGTGTATGTGACAAATGCGGGGGAGAACTCTACCAGAGGGATGATGACAAGGAGGAGACGATCAAAAAGAGGCTTGAAGTTTATGAGGCCCAGACCGCACCACTTATTGATTATTATGAGAAAAAGGGCATACTGAAGAGGGTTAATGGTGTTGGTGATATCGATGAAATCTTTGCCAATATCTGCAAGATTCTTGAGGAGATACAATAGAAAGGACAGGTTGTTTTTTTGGGTTAGTAGCTTTAAGTATAGAATTAATTAAATTTTAAAAAGGAGGAAGAAAATGGCATTAGTACCACCCCATGGAAAAGAAAAAAAACTAAAACCCCTGCTTCTTGAAGGTGATGAAAGAAAGGCAGAGCTTGAAAAGGCAAAGACCCTAACGCAGGTGAGAATGTCCTCTCGTGAGACAGGCGACCTTATAATGTTGGGTATTGGTGGTTTTACTCCCCTGGAAGGCTTTATGGGGTATGAAGACTGGAAGGGTGTGTGTGACGAGATGAAGATGACAGACGGGACCTTCTGGCCCATTCCGATCACGCTTTCCACAACAAAGGGTCAGGCTGACAGTATCAAGGAAGGAGAGGAGATCGCCCTTGTTGATGAAGAGACAGGTGAGATAATGGGCACCATGAAGGTTACTGAAAAATACACTATTGACAAAGAGCATGAATGCAAGCAGGTATTCAAGACTACTGATACAGAACATCCTGGTGTGGCAAAGGTGATGGCACAGGGTGAGGTAAATCTTGCGGGTCCTGTCAAGGTGCTGAGTGAAGGTAAGTTTCCGGAGGAGTTCAAGGGTGTTTATATGAGACCAGAAGAGAGCAGGAAGGCCTTTGAGGAAAAGGGCTGGTCTACAGTTGCAGCATTCCAGACCCGTAACCCCATGCACCGCAGCCATGAGTATCTTACAAAGATTGCCATTGAAATATGTGACGGTGTGTTTATACATATGCTTCTTGGAAAGCTAAAACCAGGAGATATACCCGCAGATGTCCGCCAGAGAGCTATTGATGCTCTTATCGAGAACTATTATGTGAAAGACACAATAATGGTGGGTGGTTACCCCCTTGACATGAGATATGCCGGCCCCAGAGAGGCACTGCTTCATGCAGTATTCAGACAGAACTATGGTTGCAGTCACCTTATTGTTGGACGTGACCATGCTGGTGTGGGTGATTACTACGGTCCATTTGATGCACAGAAGATATTTGATGAGATTCCTCCAGATGCCCTTGAGACCAAACCTTTAAAGATAGACTGGACATTCTATTGCTACAAATGTGATGGCATGGCATCAATGAGAACATGTCCTCACAGCAAAGAAGACAGACTTATCCTCAGTGGAACAAAGCTCAGAAAGATGCTCTCTGAGGGTGAAGAGGTTCCTGAAAAATTCAGCCGTCCCGAGGTGCTTAAGATACTGAGTGAGTATTATCAGGGGCTTACTGAAAAGGTCGAGATCAAGATGCACAGATATGCTGAAGGTAGTTAAGATAATTTTTTTAAAAGAAGGGAGGTGTAGATAAGCAAGAGTATTCTTGATTGACGCAGTTTGAAGAATTCGTTTGTTAACCCAAAAAAACTTAATGTAAGGAGGTAAAAGTATGCCAAGCTATGTGATCACCGAGAAGTGTGACGGCTGTAAAGGTCAGGAAAGGACAGCGTGTATGTATATCTGTCCAAACGACCTGATGAAACTGGACAGAGACAGAATGAAGGCATGGAACCAGGAGCCGGATCAGTGCTGGGAGTGTTATAACTGTGTAAAGATCTGCCCACAGCAGGCCATTGAGGTAAGGGGCTATGCAGACTTCTGCCCCATGGGTGCAAATGTTATTCCTCTGAGGGGTACAGATGCTATCATGTGGACTATCAAGTTCAGAGACGGCTCACTGAAGAGATTCAAATTCCCTATAAGAACAACTCCGGAAGGTTCCATTGATCCATATGCAGGCAAACCAGAGCCTGATTTTAGCAAGATCAAAGAGCCAGGTTTCTTTACCCATCAGGGTGAAGGGAAGGAGATGCCCAAACCTTAAGGAGACAATGAGATTCTCCGTTAAGGTATCTGCTTTTCGTAAGCAATACAACTAATAAACTAACTTTATAAGGAGGAAGTTATGGAAAAGGAAACCTGTACATGGTCATATTGTGAAAAGCCTGAAATTGTTGAGATTGAGACAGATATCCTTTTAGTTGGCGGTGGCATGGCTGCCTGTGGAGCTGCCTTTGAGGCTGCCAGATGGGCTACACCAAAGGGAATCAAGATTGTAATGGTTGACAAGGCAGCAACCGACCGTTCTGGCTCTGTTGCAATGGGTCTCAGTGCTATCAACACCTATATGGGCGAGAATGACCCTGCTGACTATGTTCGTTATGTAAGGGCTGACCTGATGGGCATCATCAGGGAAGACCTTGTTTATGACCTTGGCCGTCACGTTGATGACTCAGTGCATCTCTTTGAAGAGTGGGGTCTGCCAATATGGAAGACCCTTGACGATGGTAAAAAGGTTGATGGTGCAGAGGGTAAAAAGGTTGGTAAACTCCTGAAAGATGGTGGTAAACCTGTAAGGTCTGGCCGCTGGCAGATCATGATCAATGGTGAGTCCTACAAGGTTATCGTGGCAGAGGCTGCAAAGAAGGCCCTTGAGTACAACCGTGAGGCCACTGGCATGGAGCAGAACCACTTTGAGAGGGTGTTCATTGTGAAGCTCATCCCTGATGCCAACGACCCTAACAGGGTTGCTGGTGCTGTTGGATTCAGCGTACGTGAGCACAAGGCATATGTATTCAAGGCAAAATGTATGCTTGTTGCTGCCGGTGGTTGCGTGAATGTCTTCAGGCCCAGGTCAACAGGTGAGGGTATGGGCAGAACATGGTTTGCAGTCTGGAATGCAGGTTCCACCTATACAATGCCTGCTGAGATAGGTGCAAAGATGGTTCTCATGGAGAACAGGTTCGTTCCTGCCAGATTCAAGGATGGCTACGGTCCTGTTGGTGCATGGTTCCTCTTCTTCAAGGCAAAGGCAACCAATGCCCTTGGTGAGGACTATTGTGCCACATGGCATGAAGAGCTGAAGAAAAGATATGGTAAATATGCAGAGGTGCTTGGTACATGTCTCAGAAACACAGCCATGATGGAAGACATGAAACTGGGTAAAGGACCGATCTGGATGAGAACGGACCTTGCCTTTGAGGAAGCCAAGAAGGTAATGGATGCCAAGGAAATTAAGCACCTTGAGGCTGAGGCATGGGAAGACTTCCTTGACATGACCATTGCACAGGCAGGTCTCTGGGCAGCCAACAATATCCGTCCAGAAGAGCAGTATTCAGAGCTTATGCCTTCAGAGCCTTATCTCCTTGGCTCCCATGCTGGTTGTGCAGGTCTATGGACAAGTGGTCCAGAGGATATATGCAAGGCCCATGGTCTTGATGAATACTTCTGGGGCTACAACAGGATGACCACTGTTGATGGCCTGTTCACTGCTGGTGATGGCTGTGGTGCCTCTGGTCACAAGTTCTCCTCAGGCTCGCACGCTGAGGGCAGGATTGCTGGTAAGGAGATGGTAAGGTATGTCCTTGAACATCAGGACTATACACCCACCCTTGCAAAGAGTGCTGATGAGTATGTGGCAGAGATCTTCCTGCCCTTTGAGATATACGAGAAGTACAAGAACTACACCACTGATCCCACTGTCAATCCGCACTACATCAGACCAGGCATGCTTCAGAAGAGACTCCAGAAGATCATGGACGAGTATGTAGCTGGTGCTGGGTACTGGTACATGACCAGCAAGACCATGCTTGAGGAAGGTCTCAGACAGCTTACGTTGCTGAAGGAAGACTCAGCAAAGATGGCTGCTGCTGACCACCATGAGCTTATGAGATGCTGGGAGAACTATCACAGGATTACAGCTGGTGAGGCCCATGCAAGGCACATCCTCTTCAGGGAGGAGACAAGGTATCCTGGCTACTACTTCAGGGGTGACTTCCCGGGTATTGATGATGAAAACTGGAAGTGCTTCACTGTTTCCAGGATCAATCCTGAGACAGGTCAGTGGGAGTTCGAGAAGATTCCATACAAACAGATAATCCCTGATTAATGGATGCTGATACAGGAAGAGGGGGATTTTAAAATCCCCCTTTCCTGTATTAAAATAAACAACTTCAGAAAGATATATGAAACTGTTTGAAATAAAATAGGTAATTAGCCATCATTCAATAATCATCACCGTGGTGATTAATGAAAGGTGGCTAATATACTGTTTAACAATTTAAAAAAATCTTTAAAGGAGGATATAAATGGCTATAGCTCCTGACAAAACTGTTCTTGTTATAGGAGGAGGGATAAGCGGAATAACAGCGGCAATAGAGACTGCTGAGGCAGGCACAAAGGCTGTTATTGTGGAACGGAATCCTTACCTTGGTGGAAGGGTCGCTCAACTTTACAGGTACTTTCCAAAACTCTGCCCGCCTTATTGTGGACTGGAATTGAACTTCAGAAGAATCAAAGAAAATCCCTCGATTACCTACTACACAATGGCAGAGGTAGAGGATATCTCAGGCTCTGCTGGTGACTTTACAGTCAGGGTGAAACAGAGGGCCCGATATGTTAACGAGAAATGTACAGCCTGTGGGGCCTGTGTTGAGGCCTGTCCTGTGGAAAGACCAAATGACTTTAATTTTGGTATGGACAGTACAAAGGCCATATATCTCCCCCATGACCTGGCCTTTCCCATGAGATATGTTATAGATAGTGATAGTTGCAAGGGTAAAAACTGTGCCAAATGTGTTGAGGCATGTAAGTATGGTGCAATAGATTTGGACATGCAGGACAAAACAATTGAGATTTCAGCAGGTGCGATTGTATATGCCACTGGCTGGAATCCCTATGACGCAACAAGGATGGACAATCTCTCCTTTGGGAAGGTGAAAAACGTAATAACCAATATGATGATGGAAAGACTGTCTGCCCAGAATGGTCCAACAGGAGGAAAGATTCTCAGACCTTCCGATGGCAAGGAGGTTCAGAACATAGCCTTTGTCCAGTGTGCTGGCTCAAGGGATGAAAACCATCTGAATTACTGTTCAGCCATCTGCTGTATGGCCACTATGAAACAGGCAACATATATCAGGGAGAAAAACCCTGACTCGAAGGTGACCATATTTTATATTGATCTCAGGGCACCCGGAAAGTATGAGGATTTTT
>JAADHP010000074.1 GCA_013151785.1 Nitrospirota bacterium
TTAAGAGCAGCAATCGTGACAGGCTTTGTATCAATTTCTTCTGCCTCACCTCTGTACTCAACTGTAACCTCTGTGATTCCACCTTCATATATCTGTGCTGCAAATTTGCCCATTATCTCTGCCAGGTTAATATAAGGTCTGAGTA
Organism: Nitrospirota bacterium; assembly: GCA_013151785.1. Taxonomy (GTDB): domain Bacteria; phylum Nitrospirota; class Thermodesulfovibrionia; order Thermodesulfovibrionales; family JdFR-85; genus JAADHP01. The sequence continues at coordinate 146 of JAADHP010000074.1, forward strand.
CAGGTATCTGATCAGCAGGAATGCTCGGGAAATTGACGGCATTTCTTATTGTGCCTGCGATGAGATAATCCACAATCTGTTCTGCAATAGCTATCGCAACATTCTCCTGTGCCTCTCTTGTTGATGCACCCAGATGGGGTGTACAGATAACCCTGTCATGCTTTATCAATGTAAGATCCTCTGGGGGCTCTTTTTCAAAGACGTCAAGTGCTGCACCAGCAACCTTGCCTGACTCAAGGGCATCATAGAGGTCTCTTTCATTGATAATGCCACCCCTTGCACAATTGATAATCCTTACCCCGTCTTTCATCAGCCTTATGGTATCTTTGTTTATGAGATTTTTTGTTTCGGGTGTCAGAGGTGTATGAATCGTTATAAAATCGGCATTTGCAAAGAGTTCTTCCAGGGTTACTTTATCAATACCAAGTTCTTTTGCCCTCTCGTCACTCAAAAAAGGGTCGTAACCAATTATATTCATCTGCATTGCCTGTGCCCTTCTGGCAACCTGGGAACCAATATTGCCAAGACCGAGTATGCCCAGTGTTTTATTGAAAAGCTCCACCCCCATGAATTTCTTCTTTTCCCATTTGCCTTCCTTCATGGATTTGGTGGCCTGGGGGATGTTTCTTGCAAGGGCAAACATCATGGCAATTGCATGTTCTGCCGTGGTAATCGTGTTTCCACCAGGGGTGTTCATGACAACAATGCCTTTCTTTGTGGCTGCCTCTTTATCCACATTATCAAGTCCTGATCCAGCCCTCCCTATCACTTTGAGGTTTACTGCGGCATCTATTATATCAGCGGTTACCTTTGTAGCGCTTCTTATAACAAGGCCGTGGTATTGTCCGATACATGCCTTTAGTTCATCGTGACTCATACCTGTCTTTACATCTACATCCAATCCAGCCTTCTTCATTATCTCCACGCCCTTAGGAGAGATATTATCACTCACAAGAACCTTCATTGGTGATGGTCCTCCTCGATATTAAGTGATTTATGCATGATCCTTTTCAAATTCCTTCATGAAGTCTATCAGTGCATCCACACCTTCTTCTGGCATTGCATTGTAGATGCTTGCCCGCATGCCACCAACAGACCTGTGTCCTTTGAGATTTACAAGTCCTGCCTCCCTGGCAAGCTCAAGGAATTTGCTGTCGAGTTCAGGATTTTTAAGGGTAAAGGGAATATTCATCCAGGAACGACAGGATGGCTCAACAGGATTTGTATAGAACTCGGAGTTGTCTATGTAGGTGTATAGCTTTTCAGCCTTTCTTTTATTAATACTGGCCATTACATCCAGTCCACCCTTTTCCTTAAGCCATTCAAAAACCAGCCCGGCAATATACCAGCTATAGGTGGGGGGAGTGTTGTACATGGAGCCTGCCTTGGCATGAGTTTCATAGTTGAACATGGTTGGTGTGCCTGGAGATGCACCGCCGATAAGGTCTTCACGGATGATTACAATAGTCAGGCCTGCAGGTCCAATGTTTTTCTGGGCACCTGCATAAATAAGCCCGAATCTTGAGATATCAATGGGTCTTGACAGTATGGTGGATGACATGTCAGCAACAAGGGGAACCTCTCCCACATCAGGGATCTCATGGAACTCAACACCACCGATTGTCTCATTGGGAGTGTAATGTACATAGGCTGCCTGAGGATTTAGTTTCCATTCATCCCTTGGTGGAATAGTGGTAAAATTGGTATCCTCACTTGTGGCAACTATGTTTACATCACAGAATCTTTTTGCCTCTGCTATAGCCTTTTTCGACCAGTATCCTGTATTTATATAATCCGCAGTGGATTTGCCTCTCAGAAGATTTAAAGGAACCATGGCAAACTGACTTGATGCCCCTCCCTGCAGGAAAAGCACCTTGTAGTTTTCGGGTATCTTTAACAGATCCCTGAGGTCAGCCTCTGCCTTCTCTGCAATGGAGACAAACTCTTTACTCCTGTGGCTCATCTCCATTACTGACATTCCCTTTCCGTGCCAGTCCAACATTTCGGAAGCAGCCCTTCTTATTACTTCCTCGGGAAGCATTGCAGGACCTGCGCTGAAGTTATAAACTCTTGCCATAAAAAATCCTCCACAGGTTTAATTTAACCCAAATCCAGTGATAAAGTTCATACCACTGCTTTTCAGCATTTCTTCTTTGTTCTTACAGCTGGAATCGGGTTAACTATATAACAGATTAACAAGAATTCCTAAATAGTTTTGCATTTATTAGAACCTGATTATTATAATAAAAATAATGAAAAAGAAGATAGTTTTTAGTCTATTAATTTTATTTATAGGTTTTCTACTTGGATGGACAACATATTATATCCAATCCCAAAAGGATTATGCAAAAAGACAGAACTATACTCCTCCAGTAGTTTCAAAGAAGATTATCGAGACTGAAAGGGCATTCTCTGATATTGTAAATTCTGTCTCACCTGCTGTGGTTAACATTTCAACAATTAAGACCTACAGTGATAGTGGCTTTCGCTCTTTTAACAACGACTCATTATTTGATTTCTTTAATCCCTTCAAGAGAGGTCCCAGGAAATACAGAGAACAGAGTCTTGGCTCAGGAGTAATTGTTTCAAGCAACGGCTATATAATTACCAATAACCATGTTATAGAGCAGGCAGATGAGATAAGGGTGATTCTCTATGACAAGAGGAGTTTTAAAGCCAAGGTTGTGGGAGTGGATTCCAAGACTGATCTTGCACTGATCAAGATAAAAGGCAAGAACCTTCCGACCATTCCCTGGGGTGATTCTGATAAGCTGAAGGTTGGAGAGTTTGTTCTTGCCATAGGTAATCCCTTTGGTCTCAGTCATACAGTAACAATGGGAATTATAAGCGCTGTTGGCAGGGCAAATGTGGGGGTTGCAGATTATGAGGACTTTATCCAGACTGACGCCGCAATAAATCCAGGAAATTCAGGAGGGCCTCTTGTAAATATAAAAGGTGAGTTGATTGGTATAAACACTGCAATTTTTTCCAGAAGCGGTGGTTATCAGGGCATAGGGTTTGCCGTGCCCAGCAACATGGCAAAGACCATAATTGAGCAGCTGAAAGACAAGGGAAGGGTTATACGTGGCTGGCTTGGGGTAACCATACAGGATCTAACACCGGAACTTGCAGACAGGTTCGGACTTGACAAAACCCTTGGTGCTCTTGTAAGTGATGTATTTAAAGGTAGTCCTGCAGAAAAAAGCGGCATTAAAAGAGGAGATGTAATAATTGAATTTGATGGAAGAAGTGTTTCAAATGTTTCTGTTTTACGAAACCTTGTTGCCCAGAGCAGGGTGGGTTCGAAGGTGAAGATCAAGGTTGTAAGAAAAGGAAAAAAACAGACGCTCTGGGCACGGATAATAGAGATTCCCGATGAGTTTTCAGAGGTTAAGGATATTACGCCCAAAGGAAGACCGGAGAAGGCTGATATAGGATTGACTGTTACAGAACTCACCCCCTCAATAGCCCGCCAGATTGGCCTTCCTCCTGATGAACGCGGGGTTGTGGTGCTTGATGTACAGGAGGGCAGTTCGGCTCAGGAGGCTGGCATTAAAAAAGGTGACGTAATCCAGGAGATTGACGATAAGGTGATTACCGGGTACGATGACTGGAAGACCTCCATGGGTTCTCTGAAGCCAGATCAGAATATAGTGATGTTTATCAACCGTAAGGGCAGGAAGTTTTACATCGTATTAAAACCATAAATGTAAAGTTAGTTTTATCATTGAGGGATGTAGAGGATAAGCAATACTTTTTCAGACTATAGACGGCTGAAGTACTATTCATTAAAGAGATTCTTTCAGGAAAGGAGGTGATGAGGTATGATCAATTTTTTAAAGCTACTGGTAATAGCACTTTTTACAGCAGGGGGATACCAGTTAGGAGAAATATACGGGTATGCACCTATAGGAGCTGCAGCAGGTCTTTTCCTGGGTATAATAACCCTTCTTCTTAATACCTTTTTTGAACGGGTCAGTACAGGCAGGTTTTTTGGTGCCTTCATAGGACTACTTCTTGGTATCCTCTTTGCCAAATTTTTAATAATGCCATTTTCAAACCTTCTTACTGATGAGTTGGGATTTGTAAGTTATGCTATTACCGCCATTTTTGGATATGGAGGGATGGTTTTAGGCGCTGCAAGGGGGAAGAATCTCTCACTTACCACGCTGATGCGCATTGTAAAGGGACAATCGGTAGAAAGCAACCAGAAGATCCTTGACACGAGCGTTATAATAGACGGAAGGATTGCAGATGTTTGTGATACAGGTTTTATAGAGGGAACCCTCATTGTACCACAGTTTATTCTCCAGGAACTGCAGCATATTGCTGACTCAGCCGATAGCCTGAGAAGGGCCAGGGGCAGACGAGGTCTCGATATACTGCACAGGATCCAGAAGATGTCAGGCATAACAGTGAAGATAGTTGAGGATGATTTTCCCAAGATAAAAGAGGTGGATGCAAAGCTTGTGGCTCTTGCTAAGATGATGGATGCAAAGATACTGACAAACGATTTTAATCTTAACAAGGTTGCAGCCCTCCAGGGTGTACCTGTGCTGAATATCAATGAGCTTGCCAATGCACTAAAACCTGTGGTGCTTCCAGGAGAGACCATGAAGGTCTTTGTTCTCAAAGAGGGTAAGGAGCAGAATCAGGGAGTTGCCTATCTTGATGATGGTACCATGGTTGTAGTGGAAAATGGAAGAAGATTTATAGGTAAAAATATTGATGTTTCTGTTACCAGTGTTCTTCAGACTACTGCAGGAAGGATGATATTTTCAAGGCCAAAGAATGAACACGACAGACATGAGGTAAGGGGTTAAGGTGCGGAACAGGGTTGTTGCAATAGTGCCTGCAGCTGGTGCTGGAAAACGATTTGGAGGTAACAAGATATTTGCAACTTTGAAGGGTCTTCCAGTGCTTGCATGGGTGCTGAAGACCCTTCAATCTGCTGAGTTTATAACAGAAATAATCCCTGTACTTTCAGGCAAGGATATTGAAAAGGGCCTCAAGATTGTAGAGTCCTTTGGTATTGAGAAGGTCAAAAAGATCGTTCCCGGTGGCAAGGAAAGACAGGACTCAGTATTCAGGGGTATTTCAGCTATAGATGAGGAAGACTGCCTTGTATTAATACATGATGGTGTGAGACCTCTGGTTAGAGAGGGCCTGATTAAGAGGGTAATAGCTGCTGTGGAGGGATATGATGGTGCTGTAGCTGCAGTTCCAGTGAAGGATACCATAAAATTAGTGGATAATAATCTTGTCATAAAAACCCCTGACAGAAATACCCTTATGAGTGTCCAGACACCACAGGTCTTTCCCTACAAGATCATACTTGAAGGATACAACAGGATGAAGGTTGAAGGTGGTTTCTATACTGATGATGCATCAATTGTTGAGCACTATGGTGGAAAGGTCAGAGTTGTTGAGGGTGACTACAGAAATATAAAGATCACCACCCGTGAAGACCTTTTGATAGCAGAGAGACTGCTGGAGGAAGAATAGAATAATGAGAATTGGTCTTGGTT
>JAADHP010000084.1 GCA_013151785.1 Nitrospirota bacterium
ACCTGTTCGGAATATTCAAAAGAGGCAATAAATAAATATGGTGTCTTAAAGGGATTACTTCTTACATTAAAAAGGATTTTAAAATGCCACCCCTTTCATCCTGGTGGATACGACCCTGTTAGGTGATAAACTATGCAAGACAACCTTGATAAAAAGATGCTTCTGGCACTGGCCCTGTCACTTGTGGTACTGCTTGTGTATCAGGTATTCTTTACACCTCCACCACCTAAAAAGCTGCCTCATGCACAAAAATCTGCACAACAGTCTGTAAAGAGCACCAATGCCTTGCAAAAAAAGTCTTTATCAGCGACTTCATCAAAAATTTCCAAAGAGGGCTTATCACCCACAAAGGCTGTTAATGAGAAAAAGATAACCATTGAGACACCTTACTATCAGGCAGTTTTGTCCACCAGGGGAGCCACTATAATTGGATGGAAGCTGAAAAAATACTTCGATGATAAGGGACAGGAGATAGTTCTTGAAAAGGGTTCTCCAAAGGTTCCAGCACTTGCCATTGGCATCGATGATAACTTTTCTTTTGGCATGGTCAATTTTGAAGTCTCTCCGGATACGAAAAAGATCACTCTCACTAATTCCGGTGATAGTGCTTCAATACAGTTCACTTATAGTGATGGTCAGCGGCTTATCAAAAGAACCTATACCTTTTATGGCAATGATTATAAGGTTGATGTTGTTGAAGAAGTTACAGGCGTGCCAAACTACTGGCTCACCCTTGGCACAGGTTTTGGAATATCAGGTACAGGAGGATACAGAGGACATGTGGGTCCTGTAATCCTGAAAGAGGCAGACAGAAAGGAAATAAAACCTCATAAGGTCAAAGAGCCTCTGGTATTTAACAAAGATCTGAAATGGATTGCCCAGGAAGATAAATACTTTTTTGCCTCCATAGTTCCCAGAGAAAAGGCCACTGCCAAAGTATGGCGCACCAGAAGTGGTGTTGTTCTTACAGCTATTAACCTTCCCTCTGGTAAGAATTCTTACATCCTCTATGCAGGGCCCAAGGAACATGACAGGCTGAAAAAGCTGGGGGTTGGTCTTGAACACATTGTAGATTTCGGCTTTTTCTCGATTCTTGCAAGACCCCTCTTCTGGATCCTCAAGAAACTATATGCACTTACGGGAAATTATGGATGGGCAATAATTCTTCTTACCATTATTCTCAGGGTCCCTTTCATACCTCTTATCAACAAAGGGCAGGCTTCCATGAAAAAGCTTCAGGCTATCCAGCCCAAGATGAATGAGATAAGACAGAAATACAAAAAAGACCCTCAGAAGATGCAGAAAGAGATGATGGAGCTTTACAAGAAGCACAGGGTCAATCCCATGGGTGGCTGCCTTCCAATGCTGATACAGATACCCTTTTTCTTTGCCCTTTACAAAGTATTACTTGTAGCTATTGAACTAAGGGGTGCACCTTTTATGCTCTGGATTCAGGATCTGTCCAAAAAAGACCCCTACTATGTTCTCCCCATTATTATGGGCATAACCATGTATATCCAGCAGAAGATGACACCCACAACAGCAGACACACAACAGCAAAAGATAATGCAGTATCTCCCTGTCATTTTTACGTTCCTCTTCCTGAGTTTCCCATCTGGTCTTGTTCTTTACTGGCTTGTTACAAATATCCTGAGTATTATTCAGCAGTATTTTGTTAACAGGAAGCTGGCAACACAGGCCATTAAATAATTATTGATAAGGCCTGGATAAGGCGGGGTGCCGAAGAAAATAAGGCCCACACCTTTGTCCACCGTAAGCAGTGAGCTGTGGATGAGTGGATGGGTTGATGGGTTAAAGGTCAGTGAGCGGTGAGCAGTAAGCAGTGAGCAGTGAACTGTAAGCAGTGAGAGTAAGGTGTCATGCTGAATTTATTTCAGCATCTCTTGAGATTCTGACCTTCGTCAGAATGACAATTAAATTGAACGCAGGGTGCAATCCTGTGGATTGCATTATTTTTATGAGGTCCCCTGCCTTGTTTCTATGCATTATGGACATATATGAGCTATAATATATATTAATAAAATCATTGTGGAGGAAGATATGCAGAGCACTGATTACCAGTTTGACGTAACAACCTATCTTGACACACTCTATGAGATATATAAGAACATCGACAATGAATACGAAAAGGCAGCAACTTATTATGAGTTCAGCTGTAATGGCTGTGAGACCAACTGTTGTGACACTGTCTTCTATCATTACACATTGATTGAATACTTCGCAGTACTGGAGGGTTTTGATAATCTTTCTGAAGAGACAAGGACAGTGGCACTGGAACGCGCACATTCCTATGTAAAAACATTAAACAGGTACAGGGGTAAGGAGTCGCAGGTCAAGATAATGTGTCCGTTGAACTTTGAAGGGCTTTGCAGTATATACAAACACAGACCACTGATTTGCAGAATCCATGGATTACCTGGCCTGCTAACACACCCCAAAAAGGGTACACAGTCATTTACAGGTTGTAAAAGATTCGAAAGTATAAACAAGAAGGAAAGGAAGGAATTGATAGACAGAACTCCTTTTTATACCCAGATCGCCACGCTTGAAGGACAGTTAAGAAAATCAATGGATTATCTTTTAAAATTCAACAAAACAATAGCAGAGATGTTGATCGATCGTAATCTTACAGGTTACTAACAAACCATGTTTGTTGATATAACCTATTATACGGACAAATTATCCCTTATTTTCAGTGAACTCGACAGAGCATATCTGGAGGTTGCTGAAAAATACAACGGATTCAACTGTAACGGATGCTCTGACCTGTGCTGTAACACTGTTTTCATACACTTCACCCTTGTTGAACACTTCTATCTCCTTGAAGGTTTCCGCACCTTACCAGATGATAGAAGAAAGGATATCATCGAAAGATCAAAACACTACAATGATGTCTATTCCAGAACCTCCAGACCTGAAGAGAACCTGAAACTTTTGTGTCCCCTGAACTATGATAATCTCTGCATACTCTATCAATGGCGACCCCTGGGCTGCAGATTTTATGGAGTCCCTGGTTATATGGAATCCCCTGTGAAAGGAAGGCAGGAATTCAAGGGCTGCTGGAGATTTGAATCAATACACGGAAAATCGGTCTCAGAGCGGCTTGATAGAACTCCCTTCTACAGAAAAGTGGCTGATCTGGAAAAAGAATTGAGGGACAAGCTGAGATACTACCAGAGATACAAAAAGACCATTGCCCAGATGATACTTGACGAAACAAATCCAGATGCATTGATCATGAGAGGCTACGATATCTTTGAGGGTTACTGAAAAATCCACCTGCGAAATGAACACCGTCGTCTTTCTAATACTCACCCCTTTCAGTTAGGGGAATCCCCCTCAGGGGCTTCAAAATATATCTCATGGAACTATGTTTTAACCGGACAGGAGAGATGCTGTATATCAAAAAGGGAAAAGTCATTATATATCGTATATACGATGTGGCCTCTGAAATTGATCTTTCCCTGATAGAGGAATTGGCAAAAGAAGGCGTACGGAGACTCAGATTATCTCGATATCCCTATATGAAGGCACTGGAGTTCACCAACCCACCTGTATCACTTGACCTGAAAGGATTTGAGAAGGAACTCCAGGGGATCAACTTTAAAGTCTCCATTGTGGCAAAGGCATATGATTTCGGTGTCATATCGCTTGCCTTCAACTTTCCCGTCTCATCCATATCCTTCAGTGACCTGGAAAGAATAGCAAGGGCACTTGATACAGACGAGTCTATTGACAGCATTGCCATCGGGTATATAAACCATTTGATAAAGTCCTTCAGCAGGGCCATGACAGAGCCTGAAATAAAAGAAACCGTATTAGAAGATTATATGATTTTCTATATTGAAGAACTTTCAGAAATGATATCAGCAGATGAATTCCTCAAGCTTTACGACCCGTCAAGATTACTTTTATATGAAGACAAACCATTAAGTGAGTATGCAAAAGAGGAAACCTTAAAGCACAGATTCAGTTACTATCCTGACGATCTTGTTATACTTCACCTTGACAATGCCCTTATTATAGATCCCAGGGGAGATCATGACATAGTTGATATCCTGGAGTTTGCCAATGCACAGATACTGGAGCTACGATACTACGATTCTGTGCTTGATAAAGAGTTGCAGAGGATATACAATGAATTGTCAAGCCGTGGTGGTATTTCGATTTTCAAGATCAGGGAATATGAAAGACTCGCCCGCAACCTCACAGAAACAGTAACAGACCTCACAGAGGTTACTGAAAAAATAAACAATGCCCTGAAGGTAACTGAAGATGTGTATTATGCAAAGATATACCAGACAGCAATGATGCTCTTCAGAAGCCAGGACTGGGAGTCGAGCATCAACGAAAAACTTAGCATTGTATCAAACACCTACAAGATGATATACGATGAAATATCCACCAAGAGAGGACACATACTTGAACTTGGAATCTTCCTTCTAATAGTGTTAGAGATCCTTCTTGCCATTCTTTAGATATTCCCGGAAGACCCTGTCTTCTCTGTACCACATGCGTCAAGTATAATTTTGTTATAATTTCCATACCTATGACTGGCAAGAAAGAGATAACAAGGGCAGCCTCTTCCTTTTCCTTTGCAACAATACTCAGCCGTCTCCTTGGTTTTCTCAGAGATATGATACTTGCACGGTACCTTGGCGCCTCTGGCATCTCTGATGCCTTCTTTGTTGCCTTCAGGATTCCCAATCTCATGAGAGACCTCTTTGCTGAGGGTTCAATGTCTTCGGCCTTTATACCTGTACTCACCGAGGTTAATGTCAGGAAGGGCTCCGAGGAGGCCAACCGCATCGCACGGCTGACCCTTACCTTCATTCTTATAGTAGTAGGGGCCTTCACTGTGGCAGGAATAGTGCTGTCTCCCTATATAGTAAGGATTATTGCTCCAGGATTTCAGAACCCTGACAAGATAAACACCACAATCTACCTGACAAGAATAATGTTCCCCTTTCTGCTTTTTGTCAGCCTTGCTGCCTTTACAATGGGCGCCCTGAATGTCAAAGGAGTCTATTTTATTCCTGCACTGGCCTCTGCCTGGTTTAATCTGACAATCATAATCACTATTATTGTAATTACATATATATTCCATAATCCACTAATTGCAGCGGCTATTGGGGTCACCATCGGAGGATTCATGCAGTTTGCAACCCAGGTACCTGCCTATGTAAGGCAGGGTTATTCTCTTGCACCACTAACTGGATTTAATGATCCCTATCTCAAAAAAATGGGCAAACTGATAATCCCTGTAATGTTTGGACAGGCTGTAGGACAACTTAACATATTCATAAGCACTCTGCTTGCCTCTTATCTGTCAGAAGGCAGTATTACCTATCTATATTATTCCATGAGATTAATACAGTTCCCTGTTGGTGTCTTTGGAGTGGCAATGGCAATGGCCGTGCTCCCTACCCTTTCAAGACATGCCTCATCAGGCGATATCTCTTCGCTCAGGACAGACCTCTCTTACGGCCTGAGATTGCTCTTCTATCTTTCCGTACCTTCCATGGCAGGGCTTATAGCATTGCGCCAACCTATCATAAGCATGCTGTTTCAGCGAGGCGAATTTACCAGCTCCGACACCCTGGAGACAGCATATGCACTGGTGTTTTATTCAATAGGAATCTGGT
>JAADHP010000292.1 GCA_013151785.1 Nitrospirota bacterium
ACAGCAGAGCTTCTATAACGCCAATATGAGCCCATCCCCTGGCAGAGCCGCTTCCAAGGGCAAGACCAATTTTTTTCTTTGGAGACATGATTATTTAGAATAGCCTTTTATTGCCTTTTTTAACAATTCCACAGAAGGGACATTATTTAGCCTTCCCGAGGCATCCTGAAACATCCGTCAGGAAAAACCTGTGACATCTGAAGGCTGGATATCCCTTCCGTTTATAAGTACAGAGGGAGAGCCTCTGAGGCCAAGTTTTTTTGCTTCTTCTTCAGATATGCGATAGAACTTTACTTCTGCCTCAATGCCTTCATCTTCAATTGCCTTCTTGATATTTTCCCTGAGTGAATCCTCTGAGGCACAGGAAGGTGACAGATAACAGTCTATTTTAATCGGCATTTATCTCCTCCTTTCCTGATCAAGTCAGAGGATATGTTTTTTTCAATATATGTAATACCTGTCAACCTTTTATGAGCCTTTAACATTGATACCGCTACAGGGAATTTATGCATATTTAATGTACCATGCTTTCCCTGTTAATCACCTTCCCTTTATATCCCCCCGCCCTTGAGACAGCCTCTTCAAGGGCCTTATCCGTGATATTTTCATCCACAACAAGCCATGCCTTTCTCTCCTTGAAAGACACCTTTGCCTTCTTTACTCCCTCAATCCCTTCCAGGGATTTCTTTATTGCAAGGGGTCAGAGTTCACAGGTCATTCCCTGAATATCCATTACCACCTTTTGATCCACTGCAAAAGATACAGAAACAATTACAAATACAATCAACATGGTCGAAATAACTATCCTTCCAATCACCTTTTTCCTCCCGGGTCTGATTTAAAAGCTTAAAAGGATAAAAAATCCCTTACTCCACACAGCACGCCATCTTTCCGAGATCCTCATCAAAACTCTGTGCCACCTTTTTTATTGCCTCGCTGAGGGTTGGAAACACATGTGCTGTATCACGAATATCATAGATGGTCATCCGGTTTCTGATTGCATATGTTGCTGTGGTAATTATCTCCGAGGCATGTGGTCCCACCAAATGCACGCCCACCACCTCTTTTGTCTCGGGATGTACCACCATTCTGATAATACCCCTGGTTTCCTTCATCAGTGCTGCCCTTTCCAGATGGTCAAAGGAGATGGTTCTACAGAGGCAGACATTGTATTTTTTCATGTACTCCTCTTCTGTCAAACCCACTGAGGCAACCTCTGGTGAGGTGAATACTGCCCTTGGTACTACATTATAATCAATGGTCTTTTTTGTCTCCCCGAACATATTCTGCACGGCAAGGCTTCCCTGCTTTGCAGCCACTGTTTCAAGGGGCATGATCCCCGTGACATCACCTGCAGCATAGATGTGGGGCTGGCTTGTCCGGAGAGAGCCAGTCACCTTTACAAAGCCCTTCTCATCCCTTTCCACACCGGCATTCTCAACTGACAGGGTATCAGTGTTTCCCCTGAGTCCTGTTGCCACAAGTACCTTCTCTGCTTTTGCGGATTTTATACCTTCTCCTTTCTTTTCAAAGGTAATCTCAATTCTGCCGTTTTTCTCTTCAGCCCTCAGAAGTTTAGTGTCTGTGATAATTCTGATTCCTTCATCAGCAAGATACTCATGTAGTTTATTGGCTATCATATTGTCAAACTTTGTGAGAATCCTGTTGGAACGCTGGATCACGGTGGTTTTTATACCGAAGCGATGAAATATCTGGGCAAACTCCATGGCCTCCGGGCCACCACCAAGTATTATTATTGATTCTGGTTTTTCCGTGAGATCAAAGACCGTTCTGTTTGTAAGATAATCTATCTCTGCAATACCCTCAACAGGCGGTACAAAGGTTGATGCCCCTGTTGCTATCAGGATATATCTGCCTGTGAACTCTGCACGGGCTGTAACCACTGTATGTGGGTCTTTAAGTCTGGCATGTCCTTCATGAAAATCAACATATTCCTGTGCCTGGATAACATTGATATAGTTTTTCTCCTGGAAACCCTTTACCATCTCACGGGTTTCACTGAGTGCATCTACAAAATCACCCCCGCCGGAAAGTGAGAGTGCCCTGAACCTGTTCTTCATGGCCTGATAGAGAAGGCTTCCCTGATGGAGCATTATCTTTGAAGGTATACATCCCACATTAACACAGGTGCCGCCCAGGGGAAGGATGTTTCCATCATTGATTATGAGTGTTTTTTTCTGCATTCTTTCAGCCCTGTGGGCAGCAGCAAAGGCTGCTGCACCACCACCGATTATGATCAGGTCGTATTCCATTTAAATATCCTCCTGAAATGATGTGAAGATCCGATACCTCTCTCCTGCAACATGTTACTAATCATTTTAACCCCAAATCCAGCGATAAAGTTATAGCAGTGGTATGGTTGAGTCTGAACGGTTTTGAATTTTGCATAAGATTCACCCGGAGGGTGAATCGCAAAATTCCCTCGGAAGCAGCCAAGGATGGCTGCTGAGAATAGGGGTCCCCAGAAAATCGGAAGATTTTCTGGGGTATCCGGGATGTGTAAGACTCTACCATACCACTGCTTTCAGCATTTATTCCTCAATCCTTACATCTGGATCTGGGTTAACTATAAATTAGAAGTATTAACTTTCTGAAGGTTAGCGAAAAAACAACCGCTACAAGTCCAATCCAGAAGATGCCACGGGCGATCCTTCTGTTACGTATGTCTTCAGCACAGGTACAGTCCGGTTTCTTGACGTACAGGTTGTAAAAAGAGTAGCCAAGCATTACTAATGCTGCTCCAAGCAGATAGGGTCTGAATCTTTCCAGGAAGCTGAGCTTACCAAGAAAACCGGCTGACGTGCCAAATAATACAAAAACAGCAGGGCCTATACAGCACGAGGCTGCAAGAAATGAGGCGATTATACTACCAATGCTTGCATATTTTTCCTTTGACATCGTGTTCCTTCTGACAGGCCATATAATATTCCGTATTAACATAACCTCTGTATTACCTTAAAATAGTGATTGACTATCCAGTCAACTTTACAGGCACACAGGTATTGCCTCCTCAGTCATTCTCGCAAGCCATCCAAGGCTTCTGCCCCGAAAAGTCTGCGACTTTTCGGGGAGCCCCATGCTCCGAGGAGAAAATCAGGTTCACCCTCCTGGTGAACCTGATTTTCTGAAGCCCTTCAAAGGCAATACCTGTATGCCCTTTTTGCGCAGATCTTTTTCTATCTGCGTCTTGGGGTATTAAAGTATAAACCATTGAGTATACTCCAGAGTCAAGAAGTTTTTTTAATCAGGAGTTATTTCAAAAAATTGAACAAACTGCACAGGCATATTCATGGTGAGGAATCAGCCGTGGGTGAAAAATCAAGGATTTTTTCCGAGGCAGAAAGTTGATGAAGAAGCACATGTAGCAGTACCGACTTATCTTTATGTTTTTTCAACAATTTCTTGTATTAGTGACATATTTTTGGTGAAAGTCTTTATTTTTATTTTAGTCCATCAAGAGACTTTAGTACAGGACATTCGTCCGTTTTTTTATTATGTTTACAGGATATAACCATCTCACCAAGTGCCATCTTCATGCCCTGGAGAATTTTGATTTTTTCATTAATCTCATTCAGTTTCTCTTCGACCTTTTTTCTTACCTCATGGCATGCCGTATCATTGGGATCGTATTTCAGTCTTAAAAGGCCCCTTATCTCTTTAAGTGTAAAGCCAAGGGATTTGGCATTTTTGATGAATCTTAATCTCTGTACAGTATCTTCAGAATAAAGCCTGTAACCTGATGATTTTCTTGTTGCAGGAGCTAAAAGACCAAGTTTTTCATAGTATCTTATGGTGTCAATAGAGATGTGAGATACTTCCGAGAGGTGCCCTATAGTGAAGAGTCTATCCATATATTATCTGGTATTGATTATTTTAAGAAAGTGACTTATTACCACGGGATCGAATTGAGAGCCGGCATTCATTTTTAATTCAGTAAGTGCATGGTGGAAATCAAGGCCTTTCCTGTATGGTCTATCAGTGGTTATGGCATCGAAGGTATCTGCTACAGCAATTATTTTTGCTGCAAGGGGTATCTCATCTCCTTTGAGTCCTTCGGGAAACCCTGTGCCATCATATCTTTCATGGTGATACTTGACAGCAGGGACAATATCCTTTAAAAAACTGATTTTGCTTATGATCTCTGCGCCCTTAACAGGATGTGATTCTATGATAGACTTTTCCTCCCTGGTAAGTTTTGCACTTTTATAAAGGATGTTATCTCTTACTCCTATCTTCCCGATGTCATGAAGTCGGGCAGCAATGATTATGGTGTCAATGTTTTCCAATTCCATCTCACGCGCAATCCCACCTGCATATGCTGCCACTCTTTCAGAATGACCCCTTGTATATTTGTCCCTTGCTTCAAGTGCTGTTACAAGACCCTCAAGGGATTCTAACATGATCTTTTTCAACTGCATATGGGCCTTTAGTAGTTCTTCTTTTGTAAGGTCAAGTAGTTTCTGAGATTCTGTGAATCGCAACTCAGCTCCTGCAATGCGCCTTTTAAGAAAGAGTAGTTTCTCCACCCTCAGAAGCAACTCTTCCATATTAAAGGGCTTGGTCATATAGTCATCAGCACCGGCACTTAATCCATGAATTTTGTCCATATCTTCATCCATCGAGGTAAGCATAATCACGGGGATCTCTGAAAATTCACTGGAACTCTTCAGATAGGAGAGAAGTTCATAGCCATCCATTTCAGGCATCATAATATCGGAGATTATGATTTCAGGTCTGTCTGCATGGATTTTATCTATTGCCTCTTTACCATTAGAGGCTGAAATTACATGAAAATTATTCTTCATTAGATAGATTTCTATTAAACTGCGCAGGCTCTCTTCATCATCAACTATAAGGACTTTGGTGCCTTCTCCATTCACGGAAAGTACCTCCTCTGGCCTAATTTTAAACTGTTGAATGAAAAAGTTATATAATTAATTATAGTACATTCAGAAACAGGATTGTGAAATAATTAAGGCACATTAAATGAATAGTGATTTAATGATAAGGGATGAGCTGAAGAAACAATTTATCAGGGAACTAACCCCGTTCGAGAAGTTCTATTTTCTCAGCAGGGCCAGGGAGGCAATACTGATAAAGAGATATCCTGTGTCAGAGGACCTGTTTTATTACTGTTATTTTCTCACAATGAAAGAAAGAATAAGAAAAGCAGAGCCTGACAGAGGAAACGGTCTTCTGAGATTCATCATGGCTGAAGGACTGAAGGAGATAGAGGAAGAGATAAGATACTACAGGGAAAGACTTGAAGCAAATCGTCTGCCTGAGCCAGACAGACTGGCTGAGAGATTTCTTGAGTATCTCAGCCAGTGAGATAAAAGTTCATACCACTGCCCAGTAGTGTCCAGAATAATTTCAGATTTGTAAACAAGGCAGGGTGCCGAAGAAAAATAAGCACCACACCTTTGAGGGGTTTAGCCCCTCAAAACTCCCCAGAGAGTATTATTTACCTTATTTCCAGGGGGTTCAGGGGCAGAGCTCCTGAAAACTAAGAACTTTCATTAAAAAAGTAAGACCCAGTGGTGGTTCATCATCCCATTGATGCAATAAGATTTAAATAATAAAAAAACAAAGTCTTTTT
>JAADHP010000123.1 GCA_013151785.1 Nitrospirota bacterium
CTTGTGAAGTTAATCTTTACCTTCTGATTATTCCCTTTTTTAAACCAGGAAGATTAAAGAGAACTACAAGGAGGTTTTTTAATGAATAAACGTCTTGTAAGTATTTTACTTATAGCAGGTATGTTGCTGGGTTTTTTAACAACTTCTTCTTCAGCCATGATGAAGACAATGACTCTCAAAAAAGACCCTGCCATTGTTATTGCTGCCTTTGGTACAACCACGAAGGCAATGGTTACCTTTGACTACTTTGAGGAGCAACTCAGAAGAGAACTGCCGGATAAATACAAAAAACTCCGCATTGAGTGGGCCTTTACCTCGGAGATAGTAAGAGAAAGGGCAAACAAAAAGTTCAAAAAGGCAGGGATTAATAAGAGATTCAAAAGCCTTGCCCAGGTTATATCTGACCTTGAAGACCAGGGCTACCGCAAGATCGTGGTACAGCCCCTTCATATATTTCCTGGTATTGAATATGAGAGTGTATTGAGGATGGTGGAAGGGCTCAGGGAGGCATTCCAGGATTTTGACCTGAGAATAAAAGTGGGCACGCCCCTTCTGACACACTGGGAGGATATGGAAACAACAGTGGAAGCGCTGAAAGAAGAGCTATTGCCACCAACAGAGGGCTGCAACATACTTGTTGCCCATGGCACAGGAGAAACGATGAACGGAGCAAACATCACCTATCTGGGGCTTGAGAGGATTGTTAATGCCTACTATCCCAACGTATTCATTGGCACGGTAGAAGGAATCCAGACAAGGACAGAGGCACTCAAAAAGGCACGCCAGTGCAATCCCAGGAAAATAAGATTCATCCCCTTCATGTTTGTTGCAGGTGATCATATCATGAACGATATCATGGGGCAGGAGCCTGGGGACGACGGGGAACTCTCATGGGCTCTGGAAATGAAGCAGGCAGGCTTTGCTGTTGATGCACCCACCGTGCAGTACAGGGGCAAAATCTACTATAAGGGACTGGGATTCTACAAAGAGCTTGACAGGATCTTTGTGAAAAGCATAGTAAGAACCCTGAAGAAATTCGAGAAATAGGAATCAGGCAATGAGCCCTGAACTCAGAAGATTTCTCAGAGAGATTCACAGATGGGGTGGCCTTTTACTGGCCACCTTCATCCTCTTTTATTGCATTACAGGAGTACTTCTCAACCACAGAAAGAGATTCGGTTATTTTATGGAAAGAGTAAAAACAGAATATAGGGTACCTGTAACAGATACAAAGAGGATAAGAGAGTTTATTGAACTGTACAAGGCCCAGATCAAGAGAAGAGAAGACCCGACAGTCATAAAGATAAAGAATGGCCGGATAATTGAATTCCTCTACGGTTCACACGGAAAAACCACATACATAATTGATCCCTTAAAGGGGCGAATGGAGAAGATCGAAAAAAGGCCCATTGAACCATGGGCATGGCTAAAGAATCTGCATAAGGCGTTCAGAACAGCCAGTATCTGGATCGGCATCACAGATGCAGTCTCAATTGCAATTGTGATTGTTACCATTTCGGGACTTATAATCTTTCGTTACAGGCCTATTGATTATTATCTGCTTTTTGCAGGAGTTTTATTGTTTCTGATTGCTGCAGCCATTGCATAGGAGGTAGTGTGACAGCAAGCACCATTCTGCAGGTACATGCTCTGGTAAGACGATTTGAGAAAAAGACAGCCGTGGCAGGAGTGGACTTTGTTATCAGAGAGGGTGAGTTTGTGGGACTCCTGGGTCCCAATGGGGCTGGCAAGACAACCACGATAAGGATGCTTACAGGACTGCTCAGGCCTACCGAGGGAGAGATCTACTACTATGGAAAGGTCTTTTCAAGACATGCCCGTGAGGCAAAGGGCTTTATAGGCGTGGTACACCAGTACAGTAATCTTGACAGGGACCTCACTGCCTATGAAAACCTCTATCTCCACTGTATTCTGCATGGAATTCCGAAAACAGAAAGAAACAGGCGGATTGAGGATGCCCTTGAATTTGCCGGTCTTGCTGATCACAGATACCGTCAGGTCAAGACCTTCTCAGGAGGAATGAAGAGACGACTTGTGATCGTAAGGGCACTTCTTCATGAACCAAGGATCCTCTTTCTTGATGAGCCTACAGTGGGGCTTGATCCCCAGATAAGAAGGAACCTCTGGGATCTAATCGTCAAAATAAACCAGATGAAGAAGATGGCAATCCTCCTGACCACACATTACATAGAAGAGGCAGAGCGGCTTTGTGACAGGGTGATGATAATCAATGAGGGCCTGATTATTACAGAGGGAACGCCAGAGGCACTCAAGAGAGACCTTGGCAGATATGTGCTTGAGATATTCCATGAGGATGGCATAGAGGAACAACTATTTCAGAGCAAAGAGGATGCCCTTGAGGCACTCAGGGCCTGTAGCGCCACCTGCAAGATCAGGGAGGTCACACTTGAGGATGTGTTTCTGAATCTGACGGGCAGGAGGATAAATGTTTAAAAAATCACTTATCTGGAAGAGAAGATTTAAGTGCAAGCAAGGCATTAAAAAGAGAGTCAATGCGATTATTAAGATTACGAATCTCTGTCTTAATATCTTTAAGCTCTTCTTTTATTTCTGCGCTTCTTTCATCTACTACTTCATAAATCATTTCAAGTGTAACCTTTTTAATTACGCCTTTTACCGCCTCTTTCATATTAAAAGTATAACACAAGAGAGCACATTTTTCAAACTAAGGAGTAATTATGTTTAACGGCATAAGAGGCGTCCTTTACAGGGAGTTGAATGTCTACAGAAAAAGGGCCCGGAAGCAGTTGCTTGCATCTTCTCTTTCACCACTGCTCTTTCTCATAGCATTTGGATGGGGCTTTGGAGACAAAGTGGTGGCAGGAGGACTTCCCTATATTACCTTTCTCATACCCGGTCTCATAACCATGAGCAGCCTCAACCAGAGTTACGGGATAGCACAGGAGATTAACATCACACGGTTCTATTTTCATCTATTTGATGAATACCTGATTGCACCTGTAAGCCATATTGAGATTGTACTTGGAGAGGTGGCTTACGGGATGTTCAAAGGCCTCCTGAGCACTATACTGATATTCATTTATGCCCTGATCTTCAAGGTGAACCTTATTATCTCGCCGCTATTCATTCTGGCCATATTACTGCACACCTTTCTTTTTGCATCCCTTGGCACCACCATGGCCATGATTGTCAAGGACCACGGTTCACAGGCTACAGTGAATACCTTTGTGATAACACCCATGGTCTTTCTCTGTGGTACCTTCTTTCCTGTGGATAAACTGCCTTATATATTCAAGCTGATCGTATATACCCTTCCCCTTACGTACAGTACCAAGGTTATAAGGGCATCACTGACAGGTGGACAATTGAATGTTCTGTACCTGACGCTTATGGTCTGTTTTGCTGCTGTTTTTTTCGTAACCGCCTATATGGCTGTCAAGAAGGTGGAGGCATGATAAATTTAATCATAAATCATCGATTTATCGTTGGTCAACTTGGTGGACTGGTGGGCATTGCCTTTTCATCTCATTCTCGCAAGCCATCCCTGGCTTGCTCCGAGGGGAAAATCTGGTTCACCCTCCTGGTGAACCCTTCTGATTTTCAGAAACCGTTCAAAGGCAACACCCACCAGTCCCTTACAGGTTTTAATGACATTTTATTTCTGTTTTTTAGAATTTTGGATTTATATCATGAGATTAAGTTCCTGGCCAGGAGTAATGATGTTTAAACGGAAGTGGACAGGGATTATAGTGGGCAGCATGCTCCTTGCACTGACAGCACTGCTGGGGGTGCTGAAGGGATCTGTGAGTATTGACTTCTCCGCCCTTACGGATACTGATAAAAACATACTGTTCTATGTACGGGTTCCACGGGTTTTTCTGTCCGGCCTGGTCGGTGCTGCATTGAGTCTCTCAGGGGTTCTCTTTCAGTATGTGATGAAAAATCCCCTTGCTGATTCTTTTACCACTGGTGTATCTGCCTCAGCAGCTATGGGAGCAGTGGTGGCAATCATGACAGGGCTTACAGGGCTTGTCCCTCTTTTTGCCTTTGTTGCTGGAGTAATAGGGCTTTTCGCGGTTTACAGGATATCAACTGTGGCAGGCAGGGTGCAGCCCATAACCATGCTCCTTGCAGGGATTGTGGTGAGCACCTTCTCCTCTGCAACAATCAGCTTCATGAAATACCTGAGTGACGATGCGGTGAGTTCCATTGTTTTCTGGCTTATGGGAGGCTTCCAGGCTGCTACATTCGGGAAAGACCTTGTGCTTCTCTTTGCACTATTGCTGGTCTGGCTCCTGATCAGGCGTGAGTATATGGCTCTGGACATAATCTGCTTTGATGATAAAACAGCAAGGGCAAGCGGAGTTGATGTGGACAGACTGCGGAAGGTCTCATTCCTTGTCGCTGCACTGCTTACAGCCTTCTCCGTGGGATATGCTGGCATTATTGCCTTTGTGGGATTGATTGTGCCCCATGTGCTGAGACTGGTAGGGTTCAGAAAGGCCGATGAACTGGTACCCATGAGCATGGTCACAGGAGCGGTCTTCATGATATTAAATGATCTTGTCTCCAGAACACTGCTTCCGGAAGGACAGGAACTGCCCGTGGGAATCATAACATCCTCACTGGGAGGAGGTTTCTTCCTCTATATCCTTGTTAAAAGAAAAAAGGAGTTACACTACTTTGCTTGACCTGAGAGATATAGTTGCAAAACGTGCTGAATTTCGTCTCTCCATAGAGTCGCTGAAGATTAACAGGGGCGAGATGATTGCTATAGTGGGAAATAATGGAAGCGGAAAGTCCACATTTCTCTCCGTACTTGGAGGCCTCCTGTCCTACAGTGGTATCTACAGGATAAATGACAGTGAATTTGGCGAGCTTGATAAAAAAGACAGACACAGGTTGATAAGCCTCCTGCCCCAGGAGGGTTCTCTTTCAATGCCCTTCGATGTCTTCTATGTGGTGCTTTCAGGACGGTT
Organism: Nitrospirota bacterium; assembly: GCA_013151785.1. GTDB lineage: Bacteria > Nitrospirota > Thermodesulfovibrionia > Thermodesulfovibrionales > JdFR-85 > JAADHP01. Next base: position 4,983 of record JAADHP010000123.1, read on the forward strand.
TCCCCTCACCGATGGAAGATGCTATGAAGAGGAGGATTACCTCTTCACGGAGAGAGTAATGAAGTGGCTTGATGTGTGGCACCTGAGACACAGGGAGTTTGTGACCCTTTCAGGTGGTGAAAAACAGAGGGTACTACTTGCAAGGGCATTAAACAGGGATGCAGCCATACTGCTTCTTGACGAACCACTCAGTGGCATTGATCTCAGGCATCAATACGAGACAGTGGAGATACTTAAACAGCTGCAGAGAGACAGAATAATACTCGTGGTGATCCACGATATCTCCCTTGCCCTGAGGGAGTTTGACAGATTCCTCTGTTTTAAAGATGGCAGGCTCCTCTATGATCTTTCAGGTGATGAGATAGAGGCAGAACATATCGGAACTGTGTTCGATATAAAGGTGAATTTCCTGAAACATGAAAATGGTGTGTTCATATACAGGGAGGAATAACATTGTTTGAGCTTAAATTTAAGTGTATTACTGAAGCAGTGGTATGGTGGAGTCTGAAGGGCTTTGAATTTTGCATAAGATTGGTCTTCAGGGGCTCTGCCCCTGAGACCCCAAAGAAAAGGAAAAAGACAGATTATACTTCGGGGAG
>JAADHP010000029.1 GCA_013151785.1 Nitrospirota bacterium
TTTTTAGATGGTGGAGCTATATGATACTCCTTTTTTTTAAGAAGGTTTGACAGGGCCTTCCTGAAAAGCTCGTTCATATTTTCTGTCTTCTTTTTTTCCGTCTTCATGCTCCCCGCCCACAGACAAACTATCTTTACTTTCAGGATATCAAAAAACATTTAGGTTTGCAATGTATGATTTAAATCATAACATCAAATTGACCGTAGTCATTATATTTAAATATAAACACAAAAACAGGAGGTAAGACCATGAAAAAAGATACCATCGAGGGTTGTCCGACATGCTCATCAATAGGTGAGTTAAAAAAAGAGGAAAAACCAGAAAGGCTTCTTTCCCACTGGCCGATCCAGATCAAACTGATGGGTACGGTTATACCCTTTTTAAACAATGCCGATTTGCTTGTTGCTGCCGATTGCACGGCCTTTGCAGTAGCAGACTTTCATAACAGGTTTCTTGGTGACAGGAAGCTATTGATTGGCTGTCCAAAATTAGACAATGCCCAGTTCTATGTTGACAAGTTCACAGAGATATTCACCAATATACCGATAAAAAGCCTTGTTTGCCTGAGGATGGAGGTGCCCTGTTGTGGTGGAATGACCATGATTCTTAGGGAAGCCCTGAAAAGGGCAGGCAAAGAAATCCCCTTCAAGGAGATTATAGTAGGCGTAAGAGGAGATTTGCTTAAAGAAACAGTAATCAACGAATAAGGAAGACCCTCACGATATAAAATAGATAAAAGGCCCCACCTGCCAACAATGCCCGGGCAGGGAGGCTTTTTCTTTTTCTTATTGAGATAAGTAGTATCAGGCTCATTGCCACTGTGGAAAGCAGATTTATATATTCTGCCTGGGTGAATCTCCATTCTGTAAAAGATAGTCCTATTGCCACAGGTATAGTGGACTGAAACACCATGGCCCCCCGGTCAGGTTTGCAAGTCCTATGGTGTCCTTACCTTTCAGTGTCCAGGTTATAGAGTTAAATTTTTCGGGTAATTCTGTAGCCACAGGTGTGATCAATAGTGAAAGTACAAGAGGACTGACCCCTGATTTTACAGAGAGAATACCAAGATACTCAACAAATATATGGGCCCCTACAATAATAAGCCCAAGCCCTGTAAGGGTCTGAATGATAATCCAACGTAGCCTTAAAGGACAGCCAATTATAAAAGAGAAATGAAAGTGGTCAGTGTACTCTTCGCCATCTATGGCCTCATGACCAAGGGACATCTTAAAAAAAACTATATACACTATTATAAGTAATACTGCATAGAGATGCCTCAAAAGAGGGTTATTAATATAAGATACCAGAAGCAGCCCTGACATTATAAAAATAAAGAAGATAAGCTCAAGCTTTAGGGCAGAGCGGTTAATATTTAGTGTAGCCTGTGTTCTTCCCTTATATATATAATGTATAACAACGGTTATACCAAGCAAAAACATGGCAAGTGTGGAGATCATAAAAGGTGCACCAAGGATTGCTCCAACTGCTATTCCTTCTCGAGAGGCCTCTTTGCCAAAAAGTAGTGCAAGCACAGGTACCATGGTCTCTGGAAGGGCGGTGCCAACAGCAGCAAAAAGGCTACCAACCGTTGCATGAGACATGTTAAGCCTATCGCCCAGGCACTCAACCCCATTGGCAAATAGCTCACAACCACTAAGGATTGTAAAGATTCCAAGTAGCAGTACGAATATAATTAAAGGATAACCTGGTGACATATGCTCAGGCAATTTAGAAAGCCAGGCCAAAAGGGCTGAAAAAACCGACAGTGCTGCAACAGTTATGACATATCTCATAGGAAATTCCTTATAATTAGTTTATTGTATAAAAGCAGGTTAAAAGACCATAAAGGATAACATAATGCTTGGAATATGAAAAAGTATTTATTAAAAGAGTATGGTTCCTGGGCGGTGGCTACATTTAGCTATATTGCCGGTATAACCGGTGGTAGCTATGATGTAAACAGGCTGATAATAGGAGCCCTGGCCTGTTTTCTGCTGATAAATTCAAAGGAGGCCCTGGCCCAATGGTTTAAGGCATCAAAGAAGGAGGCTGCTCCGGCTTTTTTTATCCAGGCACTGCTTGGTGCTATTATAATTATGTTTATATTAAAAGACGGAATTACAGATTTTATACCATATATGGTATTGCCAATACTGTACATTGTATTTTTCAGGTTTAAAGGTGAACACTTTTTATTAACCGAGGTTACAGGTTTTCTCTCACTTGGGCTTTCAACACTTGTTTCATATTATATATGTAATGCCGGAATCAATTTTACCCTCTATATGGTGGTGGCACTTTTCTTTACGGCAGGGGTTTTTAAGGTAAGGCTCCAGTTAAGGAAGGGACTCTTCGAAAAACTTACCATGCTCGGTTATGTAGCGTTTCTTGTGGTTGTATATTTACTGACTGGTACATCATTGGTCATTGCTTTGCCCCTTGTGGAGAATATTTTTTATGCCCTGAAACCATATAAGGTAAAGCTCAGATACACTGGCTGGATCGAGCTTTCCAAATCATTGGCCTTCCTGATTTTGTTGAAGTTGTATAGCTAAAAAATGATGAAATAACAATAAGTTAAGCAACTTCAACCCCTTAATAAACCTGATAAAAAAAACTTATATAAGGATTTTAATTTTTTTCTTGAAATCTAAAAAAGGGTTTATGTAGTATATTGCGGTTTCTGTGTGGGGTCTGTTCAAAAAACTCTAATGGAGGTATAGATAATGAGAATCGTTTTATTAGGCGCACCAGGTGCGGGGAAGGGGACTCAGGCAAAAAAACTCATTGAAAAATATGGCATTCCTCAGATTTCCACCGGCGATATCCTCAGAAAGGCAGTAGCAGATGGCACACCTTTAGGTAAAGAGGCAAAATCATATATGGACAGGGGTGAGCTTGTTCCAGATTCAGTTGTGATTGGTTTGGTTAAAGAGCGTCTTCAGCAGGATGACTGCAAAAAGGGCTTTATTCTTGATGGCTTTCCACGCAATACATCCCAGGCAGAGACCCTGGATCAGGTCCTTGACGAGATGGGTATGCCACTTCAGGTGGCCCTGAGTGTGGATGTTGACTTTGATGTGCTAATGAAGAGGCTCACAGGTAGAAGGACTTGCAAGTCCTGTGGTCAGATGTATAATATATATTTCAGCCCACCTCAGAAGGAAGGTGTTTGTGACAAGTGTGGAGGGGAGCTCTATCAGAGGGATGACGACAAGGAAGAGACCATCAAGAAGCGTCTCGAGGTTTATGAGGCCCAGACAGCACCACTGATAGATTATTATGAGAAAAAGGGAATTCTTAAAAGGGTAAATGGCGTAGGCAACATAGACGAGATCTTTGCCAATATCTGTGCAATCTTAGACAGCATCAAATAATTTTACTATAAAAGGAGGATCTAAGAATGGCTTTAGTTAATCCCCATGGTAAAGAGAAAAAGTTAAAACCCCTGCTTGTTGAAGGTGATGAGCGCAAGGAACTGCTTGAAAAGGCAAAGACCCTTACACAGGTCAGAATGACCTCCAGAGAAACTGGTGACCTCATAATGCTTGGTATTGGTGGTTTTACACCTCTTGAGGGTTTTATGGGTTATGACGACTGGAAGGGTGTTTGCGATGAGATGAAGCTTTCAGATGGCACCTTCTGGCCAATTCCAATCACTCTTTCAACCACTAAGGGACAGGCAGACAGTATCAAGGAAGGTGAAGAGGTTGCCCTTGTAGATGAAGAAACTGGCGAGATAATGGGTGTTATGACCGTTCAGGAGAAATACACAATAGATAAAGAGCATGAATGTAAGCAGGTTTTCAGGACAACCGATACAGAACATCCTGGCGTGGCAAAGGTGATGGCTCAGGGAGATGTTAACCTTGCGGGTCCTGTTAAGGTATTAAGTGAGGGTGTCTTCCCGGAAAAGTACAAAGGGATCTATATGAGACCGGCGGAGACGAGAAAGGCCTTCGAGGAAAAGGGTTGGTCAACAGTTGCAGCCTTCCAGACCCGTAACCCAATGCACCGTAGTCATGAGTATCTTACCAAGATTGCCATTGAGATCTGCGATGGTGTTTTCATCCATATGCTTCTTGGTAAACTCAAACCCGGCGACATTCCTGCAGATGTAAGGCAGAAAGCAATTGATGCTCTGATAGAAAACTACTATGTAAAAGACACTATAATGGTTGGTGGTTATCCTCTTGATATGAGGTATGCTGGTCCAAGAGAGGCACTGCTTCATGCAGTTTTCAGACAGAATTATGGCTGCAGTCACCTGATTGTAGGTCGTGACCATGCAGGTGTTGGTGACTATTATGGTCCTTTTGATGCTCAGAAGATCTTCGATGAGATACCCGCTGATGCACTTGAGACAAAGCCACTGAAAATCGACTGGACCTTCTATTGTTACAAGTGTGATGGTATGGCCTCTATGAGAACCTGCCCACATAGCAAGGAAGACAGGCTCATTCTCAGTGGAACCAAACTCCGTAAGATGCTTTCCGAGGGTGAAGAGGTGCCCGAGAAGTTCAGCCGTCCAGAGGTTCTCAAGATTCTCCGTGAGTACTACGAGAGCCTTACCGAGAAGGTTGAAATCAAGCTGCACAAATACGCAGAGGGTGAGTAAGCTGAAGGATAAATTTTCAGGAGTATGGGGAGATATCCTAAGGCAAGAAGGGAGGTGGAGAGACCTCGAAACCCAAATTCTCTCGGTAGTTTTTTTACAAAACTTTAAAAAAAAGTAAGGAGGTAAAAGTATGCCAAGCTATGTGATCACTGAGAAATGTGACGGCTGTAAAGGACAGGAAAGAACCGCATGCATGTACATCTGCCCAAACAACCTGATGAAGCTCGACAGGGACAGAATGAAGGCTTACAATCAGGAGCCAGATCAGTGCTGGGAGTGCTATAACTGTGTTAAGATCTGCCCACAGCAGGCCATCGAGGTAAGGGGCTATCAGGACTTCTGCCCAATGGGTGCAAATGTTATTCCTCTGAGAGGTACTGATGCCATTATGTGGACCATCAAATTCCGTGACGGTTCTCTCAAGAGGTTCAAATTCCCAATAAGGACTACACCAGAGGGTTCCATTGATCCTTATGCTGGTAAACCTGAGGCTGATATCAACAGGATTAAAGAGCCTGGCTTCTTCACCCATCAGGGCGAGGGCAAGGAGATGCCAACTCCTTAATGGAAGTAAGTAAAATATGGTTTTAAAAATACTGAATTAATCTAAAAAGGAGGAAGTCATGGAAAAGGAAACTTGCACTTTTTCATATTGTGCCGAGCCTGAGATTGTTGAGGTTGAGACCGATATTCTTTTAGTTGGTGGTGGAATGGCATGCTGTGGTGCTGCTTTTGAGGCAGCAAGATGGGCACAGGGTAAAAACATCAGAATAGTTATGGTTGATAAGGCTGCAACAGACCGTTCCGGTTCAGTTGCTATGGGTCTCAGTGCTATCAATACCTACATGGGTGAGAATGATCCAGCTGACTATGTAAAGTATGTCAGGGCCGACCTGATGGGCATCATCAGGGAAGACCTGGTTTACGACCTTGGCCGTCATGTTGACGACTCTGTTCATCTTTTCGAGGAGTGGGGTCTTCCAATCTGGAGGATCACAGACGAGGGTAAGAAGGTTGACGGTGCCGAGGCAAAGAAGATCGGCAAGACCCTTAAAGAGGGCGCCAAGCCAGTCAGGTCTGGTCGTTGGCAGATCATGATCAACGGTGAGTCCTACAAGGTCATCGTTGCAGAGGCTGCTAAGAAGGCTCTTGAGATAAACCGCCAGGAAACTGGCATGGAGCAGAACCACTTTGAAAGGGTGTTCATCGTTAAGCTCATCCCTGATGCCGATAATCCTAACAGAGTTGCTGGTGCAGTTGGTTTCAGCGTTCGTGAGCACAAGGCCTATGTCTTCAAGGCGAAATGCATGCTCGTAGCTGCTGGTGGTTGTGTTAATGTTTTCAGACCAAGGTCCACCGGTGAGGGTATGGGTAGGACCTGGTTCGCAGTCTGGAATGCTGGTTCCACCTATGCAATGCCAGCCGAGCTTGGTGCAAAGATGGTTCTCATGGAAAACAGGTTCGTTCCAGCAAGGTTTAAGGACGGTTATGGTCCTGTTGGTGCATGGTTCCTGTTCTTCAAAGCCAAGGCAACCAACGCACTTGGTGAGGACTACTGCGCCAAGTATCATGAGGAGCTGAAGCAGAGATATGGTAAATACGCCGAGATCCTTGGTACTTGTCTCAGAAACACAGCAATGATGGAAGACATGAAGAAGGGTCTTGGCCCAATCTGGATGAGAACAGACCTTGCCTTCGAGGAAGCCAAGAAGACAATGGATGCCAAAGAGCTCAAACACCTCGAGGCAGAGGCATGGGAAGACTTCCTTGACATGACCATCGCACAGGCTGGTCTGTGGGCGGCAAACAACATCCGTCCAGAGGAGAAATACTCTGAGCTCATGCCTTCAGAGCCATATCTGCTTGGTTCCCACGCAGGTTGTGCAGGCCTGTGGACAAGTGGTCCAGAAGATATCTGCAAAAAGCACGGTCTTGATGAGTACTTCTGGGGCTACAACAGGATGACCACAATAGATGGTCTGTTCACCGCAGGTGACGGTTGTGGAGCATCCGGTCACAAGTTCTCCTCAGGCTCCCATGCTGAGGGTCGTATCGCTGGAAAAGAGATGGTCAGATATGTACTTGATCATCAGGACTATCAGCCAAAGCTCGCAAAAGATCCTAAAGAGTATGTGGCAGAGATATTCCTGCCCTTTGAGATCTATGAGAAATACAAAAACTACACCACCGATCCTAATGTCAACCCACACTACATCAGGCCAAGCATGCTCCAGAAGAGGCTCCAGAAGATCATGGACGAGTATGTCGCTGGTGCCGGTTACTGGTACATGACCAGTAAGACCATGCTTGAGGAAGGTCTCAGGCAGCTTGAGATGCTGAAGGAAGATGCTGCAAGGATGGCTGCTGCAGATCATCACGAGCTGATGAGGTGCTGGGAGAACTACCACAGGATCGTGGCTGGTGAGGCCCATGCAAGACACATCCTCTTCAGGGAGGAGACCAGGTATCCTGGTTACTACTTCAGGGGCGACTTCCCACAGATCGACGACGAGAACTGGAAGTGCTTCACAGTCTCCAGAATCAATCCAGAAAACGGCCAGTGGGAATTCGAAAAGGTTCCTTACAAGCAGATCATTCCTGATTAATAGAGGTTAAAGAGGGGGCATTAGCCCCCTCTTTTTAAATTTTTATTGTGTGTTAACTCCTGTCATTCTGAAGCTGTTTCTGCTGAATTAAGGAAATAGATTCAGAGTGACAGGTTTTTTAAGGTTAAAATAATTCCAGTAATAAGGAGGCATTAAATGGCTATAGCTCCTGACAAAACGGTACTTGTCATAGGAGGAGGCATAAGCGGACTTACAGCAGCACTTGAAACTGCAGAGGCTGGAACAAAAGCGGTAATTGTGGAACGGAATCCCTACCTGGGAGGACGGGTAGCTCAACTTTACAGGTATTTTCCAAAGCTCTGTCCACCTTATTGTGGGCTGGAACTAAACTTCAGAAGAATCAAGGAAAATCCTGCAATCACCTACTACACGCTCTCAGAGGTTGAGGAGATTTCTGGTTCGGCAGGAGATTTCACGGTCAAGATCAAACAGAAGGCAAGATATGTAAACGAAAAATGTACAGCCTGTGGTGCCTGTGTTGAAGCCTGTCCAGTTGAGAGACCAAACGAGTTCAATTTTGGCCTGGATAATACCAAGGCAATTTACTTGCCTCATGAGCTGGCTTTTCCAATGAGATATGTAATAGATACTGCGGTGTGTAAGGGTAAAGAATGTGCAAAATGTGTTGAGGCGTGCAAATATGGTGCTATTGACCTGGATATGCAGGATAAAACAATAGAATTGAATGTAGGTGCAATCGTATTTGCAACAGGATGGAATCCTTACGATGCTTCAAAGATGGATAATCTCTCCTTTGGCAAGGTTAAAAATGTAATTACAAACATGATGATGGAGCGCCTGGCTGCACCCAATGGACCAACAAAGGGCAAAATACTTAGGCCTTCTGATGGCAAAGAGGTGCAGAACATTGCTTTTGTTCAGTGTGCAGGTTCAAGGGATGAAAATCATTTGAACTATTGCTCAGCAATATGCTGTATGGCAACAATGAAACAGGCCACTTATATAAGAGAGAAGAACCCTGAATCAAAGGTTACTGTATTTTATATAGACCTCAGGGCTCCCGGAAAGTACGAAGACTTCTACAAGAAGGTTGAATCTGATGAGAACATACAGTTTATAAAAGGTAAGGTGGCAAAGATTGAGGAAGACCCTGAGACACAGGATGTAATTGTTACAGTTGAGGATGTAGCTAATGTGAAGAAGATACATGAGAAATTTGATATGGTTGTGCTTGCCACAGGTATGGAGCCTCAGACCAGAACACAGAGATTTCCAGGTGGCATTAATACAGAGGAGAACGGGTTCATTTTATCAGACGGTCTACCTGAGGGTATATTTGCTGTGGGTGTTGCTGGCAGACCTGCAGATGTTAATACCTCTAACCAGGATGCAACTGCCAAGGCTATAAAGTGCATACAAACACTTGTAGGAGGTAAATAAATGGAAAAGAAGGTAGGAGTCTATATATGTAAGGATTGTGGAATTGGGGAAGCACTGAATATTGAGCAGCTTGAGTCTGTTGCCAAGGAGTACCATCCAGCAGTATGTAAGGTGCATGATTTCCTTTGTAGTCAAGAAGGCGTACAGGTAATAAAGGACGATATACAGAATGAAGGCATAAATACCATTGTAATTGCTGCTTGCTCAATGAGGGTAAATACTGATGTTTTCAGTTTTGACCCTCAGAAATATGTGACTGAAAGGGTAAACCTTCGTGAGCATGTGGTATGGTGTCAGCCTCCAAATGATGAAAATACCCAGAGGATGGCTGAAGACTACCTCAGACTTGGTATAGTAAGGGCCCAGAAGGCAGAGCCTCCAACACCAAAAACAGGTGATTTAGAAAAGACCATCCTTGTTGTTGGTGGAGGAGTGGCTGGCCTTAGTGCGGCACTGGAGGCTGCCAGGGCAGGTTACAAGGCAGTGATAGTAGAGAAGGCTGAGGAGCTTGGTGGTAGGATCAAAAAGATGAAAAAAGTCTTACCCAGTAAACCACCCTATCAGGAACCACAAACACCAGATATAGATGAAAAAATAAAGGCTGTTGAGGAAAACCCGAACATAACAGTTTATACAAATTCTCAGGTAGTCAGTATTGAAGGCGAGCCAGGTATGTTTGATGTAACAATTTGTAAAAATGATGCAGTTACCATTAAAGAGATTGATATAAACGAAGAGGTCAAATCAGGTGGGCCTGCAAGGTTTCCTCTTCCCGAGTGTTCCTCACCTGAAACTGTCAGGGTTGGTGCAGTTGTATTCACAATCGGATGGAAGCCTTATGATGCCACCAAACTGGAAGAGCCCTTTGGTTATGGCAAATTCAAGAATGTTATAACCAACTGGGAACTTGAAGAGATGGTCTCAAATGGTGGTGTAAAAAGACCATCTGATGGCTCAACACCAAAAAGCGTTGTCTTTATCCAGTGTGCTGGCCAGCGAGACGAAAATCACCTGCCTTATTGTTCATCTGTATGCTGCCTGACATCCCTTAAACAGGCAAAATACATAAGAGAGGCAAACCCGGATGCTGGAGCCTTCATCATTTACAAGGATATGAGAACTCCCGGGCTTTATGAGAATTTCTACAAGAGCATGCAGGATGACGAAGGTGTATTCCTCATTAAAGGAGAGATTCAGAGCATCGAGGAAAATGCCGATGGTTCTATTCAGATCAAGGTTGAGAACAAACTTCTCAACACCATTGATGTAATAAATGCAGATATGGTGGTGCTTGCCACTGGTATGGTAACCAATATGGTTCCAGAGGGCAGAGAACCAAAAGAGCTAACAAGGGATCAGGAATACATTGGAGAGATTGTCTCGAAGCAGACCGAGGATGGTGTGGTAGAGGAGCTTGTACCATATCCGATAGCCCTTAATCTGAAGTATCGTCAGGGTCCTGAGATGCCCTATCTGAAATATGGATTCCCTGATTCACACTTTATCTGTTTCCCTTATGAGACTAGGAGAACAGGTATATATGCTGCAGGTGCTGCAAGGCATCCGATGGATGCTGCCCAGGCCGCCATGGACGGAGCAGGTGCAGCACTTAAGGCCATACAATGTATAGAGAGGACTTCTGAGGGGTATGCAGTACATCCAAGGTCCTGGGATCAGACCTTTCCGGTGTTCAGGCTCGAGTCCTGTACACAGTGTCGTAGATGTACTGTTGAGTGTCCTTTTGGTGTGCTTGATGAGGACGAAAAGGCAACACCTCAGGAACATCCATACAGATGTCGTCGTTGTGGTACATGTATGGGTGCATGTCCACAGAGGATTATCAATTTCAGCGACTACAGCATTGATATGATTTCTTCCATGCTCCAGGAAATGCAGGTTCCTGATGAAAGTGAGCTTTTCCCATATATTGTTGCATTTATTTGTGAAAACGACGCATACCCAGCCTTCGACATGGCTGGTCTGAACAGGTTACAGCTTCCACCAAACTTCAGGCTGATAAGGCTTCGTTGTCTTGGTGGTATGAACCTGGTCTGGGTATCTGATGTGCTTTCTAAGGGTGCAGATGGTGTAATCCTTATCGGATGTAAGTTTGGTGAGGATTATCAGTGCCACTTTATTAAGGTGTCTCAGATGGCAAATGAGCGTCTTGGCAAGGTTCAGGAGACTTTAAGCAGGTTGATGCTCGAGGCAGAAAGGGTGAAGATGGTTCAGCTTGCTATTAATGAGTATGATCAGTTGCCACAGATACTTAGCGAGTTTGCTGAACAGGTTAAGGAAATAGGAGCCAATCCATATAAAGGCTTCTAAGGTGAAGTAAAACTTAGTTAAATAGGTAACTAATAAAATTTTCAGGAGGTATATATGCCAGAGGAGAGGGTGCTTTCACCGGACATAAACTTTATTCGTGACCTGAAGAAGGTTGGTGGTGAGACATTAAAGAAGTGTTATCAATGTGCCACTTGCTCGGTTGTATGTCCTATGTCTCCAGATGACAGGCCGTTTCCTCGTAAAGAGATGATAATGGCTCAGATGGGTCTTAAAGAAAGCCTGCTTGCTGATCCGGATATCTGGTATTGTCATAACTGCAATGACTGTTCAAAGTACTGTCCAAGAGGTGCAAGGCCAGGTGATGTGCTTAGTGCTTTAAGGGCTAAGTTTATAAACGAGAATGCGATTCCCAGCTTCATGGCTAAGATAGTTAGAAATCCAATATTGGCCCTGGCCATACCATTTGTTGTACTGTTTTTAACACTTGCTGCAACAGGTAATCTTCATATACCTGAAGGTAAAATAGTTTATTCCCACTTCTTTCCAATTGATGTTATTGAGAAGCTGTTTATTCCACTGGTAGGGCTTGCAGGAATTACCTATATTGTCAGCCTTCTTAGGTTCTGGGGTAAGCTAAAAACCTTAAACGGTACCAACTACCAGAAGGGCTTTGGCGATGCCTTTGTTGAGACCATCGTGGAGTTCCTGAAGCACACAAAATTTACCAAGTGTGAGACCAATGCTGACAGAAAGAATGGGCATATGCTCGTCTTCTATGGCTTTGTGGGGCTGTTTATCACAACCTGCTGGATTACCTTTTACTATTATGTAATGAAGATACATTCACCAATATCACTCGGTGATCCAATGAAGTGGTTTGCCAATATCAGTGCTATTTCACTGCTTGTAGGTATACTTGCAATTATTGGAAGCCGTATGAAGGACAAGGGTATAAACACAAAGACCTCATCCTTTGACTGGACCTTTATTATAATGGTTCTGTTGCTGGCTGTTACAGGTATACTTACAGAGCTTACAAGGCTTGCCGGTATAAGGCAGATAGCCTATCCCATGTATTTCGTACATCTAATGTTTGTGTTTTATATTATCGTTTATTTCCCATATTCCAAACTTGCCCATATGGGATACAGAGCCCTTGCTATAACATACTATAAGATGGTTGGAAAGGATGTAATGTAATGAAGGTACAGGACATTCTTAATGAGAAAGGAAGAGAATTAATAACTGTTGCAGCTGATACCGAAATTGCTGATGCTGCTGTAAAAATGATGCAGCGTAATATAGGTGCGTTACTGGTAGAAGAGGCTGGCAAACTCATAGGTCTGATAACCGAGAGAGATATCATAAAAATATTAGCAAAGACTCATTGTGATATGAAGGGTTTGAGAGTGCGAGATATCATGGTACCAGCAGAAAATCTTCTTGTAGCAGAGCCTGAGGATGAGGTTGAGTATGTAATGGCTGTTATGATCCAGAATGCTATTAGGCACATGCCCATTGTGGAAAAGGGTGAATTAATTGGGATAATTTCTATTAGAGATGTTGTTAAGACTCATGTCAGAAAGCTGAAGGCCGAGATCCATTTTCTAAAGGAGTACATTTCTGATAAGTACATTTAAGGATTTAGAAGTTTAGGCATTTTGCCAGAAAATAAAACCAAAAGGAGGTATGGTGAATGGAAAGTTTAACTAATCTGGCTGCGTTGTTCGGGGCTGGGGGATTGCTACTGGCACTTATAATCTTTGCTGCAGTCTCAAAAAAGCCAGACGGCAATGAGACAATGCGTGAGATTGCAGCAATGATTCATGAAGGTGCCATGGCATACCTGAAGAGACAGTACAGCATACTGTCTATCTTCATTATTATTGTTTTTATTGCCATGTTCTTCTACCTTGGCGCACCATCTGCAATTGCCTTCCTCTCTGGAGCAATATGTTCAATTGCAGCAGGTTTTCTTGGTATGAAGGCAGCTACTAAGGCAAATGTCAGAACTGCAGAGGCAGCAAACCAGTACAAGCCTGATCACTCGAAGGCTCTATCGGTTGCATTTAATGGTGGGGCTGTTATGGGTCTTGCTGTAGCAGGTATCGGTCTTTTGGGTGTAGGTATTTTCTATTATCTCTATGGTCGTGATCCACAGACAGCATTTATAATCAATGCCTTTGGTATGGGTGCCTCATCAATAGCCCTGTTTATGCGTGTTGGTGGTGGTATTTATACAAAGGCAGCCGACGTTGGTGCCGACCTTGTTGGTAAGGTTGAGGCAGGAATTCCGGAAGACGACCCACGTAACCCTGGTGTTATTGCTGACAATGTGGGCGACAACGTGGGCGATGTGGCTGGTATGGGTGCTGACCTTTTTGAGTCTTATGTTAACTCTATTATAGCTTCTATTGCTATAGGTGCAACTGCCGCAGTTGGCTCCAAGATAGCCGGTCTTGGTTCACCGCTTCACCTTATGGCACTCCCTGTGCTGCTTGCTGTAATGGGTATAATCTCTTCAGTGCTGGGCATCCTTGCAATGAGAATACTTGAGAAGATGGATCCTGCAGCAGCTTTACGTTATTCGACCTTTATAGCTGCTGGTATATTTCTGGTTCTTTCCTATTTCGCAACCTCTTCACTTGAGGTAAGCAATCATGTATTCTGGGCAGTTGTTGCTGGTTGTATTGGCGGTATAATAATCGGTCTTTTAACAGAGTACTACACCTCTGGTGCTCCAATTAAGAAGATTGCAGAGGCCTCACAAACAGGACCAGGTACTAATATAATTACTGGTCTGGCAGTAGGTCTTGAAAGTACAGCCCTTCCAGTGCTTGGTATATGTCTTGCAATTTTTATTGCCGACAGGGTTGCAGGTCTCTATGGTATTGGTATTGCTGCAGTTGGTATGCTTGGTACAATTGGTATAACCATGAGTGTTGACGCTTATGGCCCAATTGCTGACAATGCCGGTGGTATCTCTGAGATGGCTGGTCTTGGTGAGGATACCCGTGAGATCACCGATAGCCTGGATGCACTGGGTAACACAACAGCAGCAATCGGTAAGGGTTTTGCAATCGGCTCTGCTGCACTAACAGCACTTGCTCTTTTCTCTGCATACACTCAGAGTGTTAATGCTGTTAGAGTACAGAAAGGTCTGGAGAAACTCTCAATTATAATCACAGATCCAATGGTGGTTATCGGTTTACTGTTAGGTGGAATTCTACCATTCTTTGTTGCAGCTCTTACAATGACAGCTGTTGGTAAGGCTGCTTTTGAGATGGTTAACGAGATCAGACGCCAGTTCAGGGAAATTCCTGGTCTGTTAGAAGGAAAGCCTGGTGTTAAACCAGACTCTAAAAGATGTGTTGATATCTCAACTGCATCAGCTTTAAAGCAGATGATACTTCCAGGCCTTACTGCTGTTATAAGTCCTATACTTGTTGGATTCTTATTAGGCCCGGCAGCCCTTGGTGGTATGCTCGCTGGAGCTACAGTTGCTGGTGTAATGTTAGCACTTATGATGGCCAATGGTGGTGGTGCCTGGGACAATGCCAAAAAGTATATCGAGAAAGGTAACCTCGGTGGTAAGGGGTCAGAGGCTCACAAGGCTGCCGTTGTTGGTGATACAGTGGGTGATCCATTCAAAGATACCTCTGGTCCTTCAATGAACATTCTAATCAAGCTTATGAGCGTTGTTTCACTGGTTATTGCTCCATTAATTGCCCTTTTATAAGGCAAAAGGAAATCTTAAAAATAAAAAGGGGCAGGATGGAAAAACATTCTGCCCCTTTTTATTTTAGTAATTGTTTTTATTCTATTAATCTAATAGAGAATTATTATGATTCCTTGTATAAACAATAAAACCGCAATTGTATACAATGAAAACTTCATAATACGAAGCTTCCTTGTATTTGTGACATACTCTATAATTATTCCCCATATTCCATTAAACCCATGATATATGACCGAAAGAAGAAATAGTGTGTCAAAGGTTTTCCAAAAGGGTGATGAGAGTCGAGAAATTACTGACTCAAAACTTATGTTATCAGGATTTGAGTAGTGCATTAAATAAAAGTGTATAATCAGACCTATTAGAAGAATAAGACCGGTAATTCTTTGTAAAAACCACATGATCATATTGGGTAATACTTTCCTCCCTAAAAAAATGGTATACTGCCAAAAACTAAAAGCACAAAACCAACCAGAAAAGCTGACCAGAATAGTGGTTTTTGTAATCGAGTAGGAACCCCCAGCTCCAGGAGTGTTACTCTAATACCGTTAAGTCCATGAGCAAGCACCAGTGCAAGAAGTCCAATTTCGCTAATTTTTACAAATGGATTTTCCATCAACTGTAGTATCTTTTTGTATGATTCGGGATCCTTAAGATGGCTGAGCACATAGAGATGTACAAATATATATAGGGTGAGTAACACTCCAGTAATCCGGTGTATTAGCCATGCTATCGAGCCTGTATGCCAGCGGTACCGCATATTTCTTTTACCTTGTCCTTCTTATTTTTATTCCTTCTGGTGTTTTGTATAATCAGTCAGGGGATCTCCTTTATTTATATTTTTTCAGGTCTTATCCCTTCTTTATAATTACTGTTTTAAAGGTGCCTTCAAGCTCTGCCTTCAATGCCCTGAAGTTGCCCTTTCCTTTTGTCCTTATGACCACTTTGCGAAGGCCTTCCTTTACCCCTTCATAGGATGTCAGAATGCTTTGCAGGCTGAAGCCATACTTTCTGATAATGTCTGCCACATCCTTAATCGAGCCTGGCCTGTCTTCTACCACTGCATAGATACGATGCCCTCCATGCCTTATTCCGGTTATATCAACCACAACACGGAAGATGTCGCGATCTGAGATAATACCCACAAGTTGGCCTTTTTCAAGCACAGGCAAAGAGCCTATGTTTTTCTCAAGCATTGTAAGGGCGGCCTCTTCAATTGGTGTGTCCGGTGTGGTAGTGATAACCTTCTTTTTCATTATCTCCTTTACCCTTGTTTTTGCAAGCAGGTAGTGAAGCTCGTAAACATCCAGTGATGTAGCCTTTGAAGGTATGTACTCCTTTATATCCCGATCAGATATGATACCCTTTATTTTATCGTTCTTAACTACTGGCAGGTGTTTGATATTCTTTTCTTTTAAAATTCTGGCTGCTGTTGATACAGAATCATCGGGCATTACAGTAAAAACCTTTTTAGTCATCCAGTCTTTTACAAACATTTTATACCCCCAGATATGCGGTTTTTACATGCTCGTTATGGAGCATGCTTTCACCGGTACCTTCCATTACAATACGACCATTTTCAAGCACATAGGCGCGGTCTGCTATAGTAAGTGACTGTTTGACATTCTGCTCTACGATTAGAACGGTTGTGCCCTCCTGCCTTATCTTTTTTATTACATTGAATATCTCTTTAACAAGTATGGGAGCAAGTCCAAGAGATGGCTCATCGAACATCATAAGCCTGGGTTTTGCCATCAGGCCCCTGCCGATGGCAAGCATCTGTTGCTCACCACCACTGAGGGTACCGGCAATCTGTCTTCTCCTTTCCTTTAGTCTCGGGAAGAGTTCAAAGACCATCTCCTTTGTCTTCTCCCGCTGCCTCTTTGCCTCTCCCTTAAGTGCGCCCATGTCCAGGTTTTCCTCGACTGTCATCTCAACAAAAAGACGTCTTCCCTCAGGTACATGCACAATGCCCATCTCGATAAGTCTGTATGGTTTTACTGTATGAATGGGGGTTCCTTCAAAGATTATTTCACCAGGTGATGGCCTTAACAGCCCTGATATGGTTTTTAGCAGGGTTGTCTTGCCAGCACCATTTGCCCCAATTAGGGAGACTATTTCGGCCTTTTCCACATGAAAAGAAACTCCCCAGATTACCTGCAGGTCACCATAGAAAACATTTACATCCCGTACTTCAAGCATCCTGAGCCTCCCCTAAATAGGCCTCTATTACTAAGGGGTTGTTTGCTATCTCTTCAGGTGTGCCTTCTGCTATCTTTTCTCCATAGTTTAAAACCACAATCCTGTCGGAGATAGACATTATTACCTTCATGTGATGCTCGATAATCAATATGGTAATGCCGCTTTCCCTTATTTTTTTTACAATCTCAATGGATTTGTTCAGCTCCGTGGGATTAAGCCCTGCAAAGGACTCATCAAGCAGAAGCAACTCTGGCTCTGTTGCCAGAGCCCTTGCGATCTCAAGTCTCTTTCTTTTTCCAAGGGGCAATCCCTTTGAGATCATATCCCTGTCGTCGTATAGTTCCGTGAATTTGAGAATCTCTAAAGCCTTTTTCTCTGCCTCAGAACGAGATTTTGTGCGCAGGAATGCCGAGGCAATCACATTGTCAAGCACTGTCATACGCTGAAGTGGCTTAACCACCTGGAAGGTCCTTGCTATGCCGAGGCGGCATATCTGATGAGGTTTCATACCCGATATCCGTTTGCCTTTAAAAAATATCTCACCCTGAGAGGGCTTGTAAAAGCCATTGATAACATTAAAGAGAGTGGTTTTTCCAGCCCCGTTTGGGCCTATCAGGGCAACAATCTCGCCTTTATTAACTGTAAAGGAGACATCCATTACTGCTGCCAGACCACCAAAGAATCTTGAAACTCCTCTAACCTCAAGTAATGCCGTCAAGAACGCCTCCCAAATCCGAATATCCTTTTTAACTTGGAGAAGTCTCCAACTATTCCGTTAGGCAAAAAGATTATTATCAGTATAAGCAGGATGCCAAACAGTGTTTGATGGGCAGAGCCAAGCCTTGGCAGACTCCTTATGAACTCTGCAAGTATGACCATTATTACAGCACCAACAACAGGCCCCCAGAAGGTGGCCACTCCACCAACCATAACAACCATTATGGTTACGATTGATATGTCATGAAGTGCAAAGACCACTTCGGGGTCGATGTATCCCATGTAGTTAGTATAAAAGGCACCGGCAAGACCGGTCAGTACGGCACTAAGGCAAAGGGCAATGGTTTTGTAAAGAGTTGTGTTTATTCCAAGGGATTCGGCTGCATCCTGGTCTTCCCTGATTGCTACAAAGTAGTATCCCAGGCGCGACTGGATTACCTTTCTTACAACCAGAAATGTAAAAAGCGAAAGTCCCAAAATTATGTAGTAGTACCAGGTCTTTTCAACCCAGGTTCTTTCCTTTAGCATTATGCCAAGGGTGCCCTGGGTAAAGTTTCTCAGGTTTTCTGCCGTTACCCTGAAGACCTCTCCCATTGCAAGGGTGGCAAGGGCAAAGAATGGGCCTCGAAGCCTAAGGCAGATAAATCCGATAATTAATGCCTCTACCACAAGTATCGGAATGCTAAGCGGTATGCCCCACCATGCAGAAACTCCACCTTTAAAATAAAGTATTCCGGCTGTGTAGGCACCTACACCAAAGAATGCAGCATGTCCAAAGGAGACCTGCCCGCAGTAACCACCAAGAAGATTCCATGCCATACCGATCACCGACCACATGAGCATCAGTATCAGTATGTGCATCACATAGGTGCTAAGTCCCAGAAAGGGAAGCACTGCCATAAGAGCAAAAACTATGTAAGGTGCGTATCTCTTCATCCTCCAAGCCTTCGTCTTCTAAGTAGTGATGCCACTCCACCGGGCAGAAATATAAGGGCTAAAATAAAAATGGCAAACCTGCCAACCGGTGCCCAGCCCATACCAATATAGGTGGCTGTTAAAGATTCAAAGATTCCAAGTAGCAAACCACCAATAATTGCTCCTACTGTAGAGCCAAGGCCACCAAGGATGGTGATAACAAAGGCGATAAGTGTAAACCTTCCACCAAGGGCTGGATAAAGATAATATATGGGAATAAAAAGACATCCAGCAGCCCCCACCAGTGCTGCACCAAGGCCAAAGGTGATAAGCCTCATGCGCTCCACATTAACGCCCATCAACAGGGCGGCATCAATGTCCTGGGCAGTTGCCCTTATTGATTTACCGGTGTCTGTTTTGCTTAGAAAAAACCACAGTGCAATGGTAATTATCACAGCCATCACAAAGGATACGGTCCAGGGTACAGAAAGGGATAACTCGATAGGGGAACCTCTCCAGTAATCGCTCAGATACCAGGCATCAGAGGCATAATCCACAGGGGTTGAGCGATAATCAGAGGTAAAAAAGATTGTCGCCAGATTGGCAAGCACCATACCGATTCCAACGGTAAGGATTACCTGGTTTTCGGGAAGAATGGATTCCACCTTCAGCACTGGATTTATAAGAAATTTCTGGATGGCCATTCCAAACAAAAACATCAGTGGGGCCACAATGAGAACAGATACATAAGGGTCTATATGAAAGAGCACGAATAGCCAGTAGGCCATGTACATGGCCACCATCATAAGCTCACCATGAGCAAGATTGATGATCTTCATTACGCCCATGATGAGCGTCATGCCAATACCTATTAAGGCATACAGACCACCCAGTAGGAGGCCTGATATTAGGGTTTGAAGCAGTACCTCTAAGGCTACTGAGTCCACAATATTAATATCTCCTTACACTACTGTCCGATATTAATGATTATTTGTTGTAACATAGAGGATATTAATTTTGAGCGGTTTTAATTTTGCTAAAAATTTGCCATGGAGGGCAAATAGCAAAATTTCCTTAGAACAGACCAGGGATAGCCTGTGAGAATGAGTCAAAAAATTAATATCCCCTGTGTTTTTATTATCAGACACTACGGATTTCCTTACCTTCTATCGCGCCAGCGTGGTATAGGATATACATAATGTTTTGTTGCATATTTTACGGGCCAGATGGTCTCATGTTTACCATTGATGACCTGTAGAACCAGGGTATCCATGAAGTTCTGGTTCTGGTAGCCCTCGCGGTCTTCGAACTTGATAGGACCAAAGGCAGTAACAATGTTGGTCTTCTTCATGGCAACCCTGATGTCCTCTGGTGTCCAGGACTTTGCCCTTTCAAGGACATCCTTTATCACATAGAGAGCTGAATATGCCTCGGCACCATGATAAGATGGATATTTGCCATAGCGAGATTTGTATTTTTCAGCAAACTCCTTGGCCCCTGGGTATGAAACCTGTGGGCTCCAGAGGGTTGCTGTTACCACATACTCGGAGGCATCCTTTGCGTTTTCTATAAACTCAGGGATTGCAAAGCCTGCTGCACCACCGGCAAAGAGTTTGGCGTCTATTCTGAGCTCTTTTATCTGTCGCATAAGTAGTGCAGCATCCATCACATAAGAAACCATATAAATTACATCTGGCCTTTTTGATTTAACCTTTGAGAGTATTGGTTTGAAATCGACTGCTCCACTTTCATATTTTTCTTTAAGAACCACTTTTATGCCAAGTTTTTTGGCATCCTTTACCATTCCTTCGGCACCCTTTGTGCCAAAGTCAGAGCTTTCATATAGGATTGCTATGGTTTTAGGTTTTACCACCTCTTTGAGAAAGGATCTAAGACCGCTTGTGTAGTATGAGACCGATGGGTTCATACGGAAAACATATTTATAGTTCTGTTGGGTTATATTATCTGCAGCACCTGTAACTACCAGATAAGGAACTTTACGTTCCTCTGCAACTGCGGCAATTGCCTTTGAGCACGATGAGCTATATTCACCGAAAATAACAGGCTGTTTCAGCACATCGATTATCTTCTCTGCTATTGCCCTTGAGATTTCAGGCTTGCCCTGTGAGTCTTCAAACTCGAGTATGACTTTCTTCCCTTTTATACCACCCTTTGCATTTATTTCCTCCATGGCTATCTCATAAGAGCGTTTCTCAATTTCACCAAACTTTGCCTTGCTCCCTGTCAGTGGTAGAGGGATTGTAAATTTTACTGTATCTGCAGCCAGACTAAATCCGGCAAAGACAAACACCATAAAAAAGGCCAGAACCCCGACGACCCATCTCTGTCTCATGACAACCTCCTTATTGTTTATTGATGTTTTTAATAGGATAATTATACCATATTATAGTTTCAAAAAAGGTTCGTTGTGGAGTCGGGTAAGAATACGAGAAGAACAGATTAGAATACAGGGGATATTAATTTTGAGCGGTTTTAATTTTGCAAAGTGCTTGCCGTGATGGCAAGCACGCAAAATTTCCTCGGAGCGGGCCATGGATGGCCTGCGAGAATGAGACGAAAAATTAATATCCCCTGTATATATCATTGTTCTCGGAAGGTAGTGCAGATGAATAATTATTGTTTAAAAGGACAGAGGGGTAATGGGTCTGAACGGTTTTGATCATCACCAAAGCCTCACCTGGATGGTGAGGCATGATGTGAAGGTCCATTACCCCTCTGTCTTTAGCGCAAAATTGCTACAATTAATAGAAAATGGAAGTCATTGTACATAACTATGATACAGTTATAATTGGCTCCGGCCTTGCAGGCCTGAGAGCAGCCCTTGAGACCACTGCTACGGGTTCTGTAGCAGTGCTTGCCAAACTTTATCCTACCCGCTGTCATTCCACTGCTGCACAGGGTGGTATTGCTGCAGCCCTTGGCAATGAAGAACCAGACAGCCCTGAATGGCATTTTTACGACACAGTAAAAGGCAGTGATTTCCTTGGCGACCAGGATGCCATAGAGGTAATGTGTGAGGATGCAGTTCGTACAGTGGTGGAGCTTGAGCACATGGGAGTACCCTTTTCCCGCACACCTGAGGGCAAAATTGCCCAGAGGCGTTTTGGTGGACATACAAGGGAGTTTGGAGCCGCACCTGTTAGAAGGGCCTGTTATTCGGCAGACCGCACAGGCCACGCCATAGTGTTTGCCCTGTATGAACAGTGTATGCTTAAGGGTGTTCAGTTTTTCTCTGAGTTTCATGTGCTTGACATAGTGGTGGAAGAAGGAAGATGCCAGGGTGTTATTGCAATGGAAATAAAGACAGGCAAGCTACATGCCTTTCAGGCAAAGGCAACGCTGGTTGCAAGTGGTGGGTATGGAAGGGTCTTTAAAACCACATCCAATGCACTGGCAAGCACCGGTGATTGCCTTGGAATGCTTTTTAATCGTGGACTTCCGCTTGAGGATATGGAGTTTTTCCAGTTTCATCCAACCGGTATCTATGGCCTGGGCATACTTATTACCGAAGGTGCAAGGGGCGAGGGAGGAGTATTGAGAAACTCAAAGGGCGAGAGGTTTATGGAGCGTTATGCGCCCACAATAAAAGACCTTGCACCAAGAGACATGGTTTCAAGAGCCATACTTACCGAGATAAGGGAGGGCAGGGGAATTGATGGTAGAGACTATGTCTATTTAGACCTTACCCATGTGCCAAGGAAAAACATAGAGGAACGCCTTCCGGAGATCTCATCCTTCTGCAAGATATACCTTGGCATCGACCCTGCAGAGGAACCAATCCCGGTGCTTCCAACTGCCCATTATGCAATGGGTGGTATCCCCACTGATGTGGATGGCAGGGTGTTAAGAGACGAAAAGGGCGTAACTGTTGAAGGGCTTTATGCTGCTGGTGAATGTGCCTGCGTGTCTGTACATGGGGCAAACCGGCTTGGTTGCAATTCACTGCTTGATACGGTTGTGTTTGGCAGAAGGGCAGGCAAGGCAATAAACAAGGAACTAAATGGATTAAAGCAGGGTAGTATTAAAAAGGAATTAATCAATCAGGTGTTTGAAGAGATTGACAGACTAATAAATTCAAAAGGTACGGAAAAAATAGGGAAGATAAGAAAGCAGCTTCAGCAGAAGATGATGGAGCATTGCTCAGTGTTCAGAACCGAAGAGCACCTGAAGATGCTCATTGATGAGCTTAAGGATATTAAGGAGAGATACAGGGATATTGGCCTTAAAGACACTTCCGGTGCCTTTAATACAGAGTTGTTAGAGGCTATAGAGCTTGGCCACCTGATAACTCTTTCAGAGGTGATTGCCCACTCGGCCCTGAGGCGTACAGAAAGCCGTGGGGCCCACTACAGGGAGGACTTTCCAAAAAGGGATGATGAAAACTGGCTTAAACATACCCTGGCCTTTAAGAAAAGCGGTGCAATTGAGTTTGCATACAAACCAGTCAGGATTACTAAATTTCAGCCCCAGGAGCGTAAATACTGATTATGAAGAGATACATATTCAGAATAAAGAGGTTTAATCCAGAGACAGATCAGGCGCCTTACTGGCAGAACTTTGAGGTCAAGCTCGAGCCCATGGAGCGATTACTTGATGGACTATTACGAATAAAGGAAGAACAGGATGGCTCACTTACCTTTCGCCGTTCCTGTGCTCATGGAATATGTGGCTCCTGTGCCATGAAGATAAACGGCCGTAACAGACTTGCCTGTCAGACATTGATAAAAGACATGCCAGAGACAGTGGAGATAGAACCACTTGAGGCTTATCCAGTTATTAAAGACCTCGTGGTTGATATGGAGCCATTCTTTTCAAAAAACGAGGAGGTTATGCCATATCTTATAAATAACGACCCACCGCCAGATAGAGAGAGGCTACAAAGCCCTGATGATCAGCAGCGGCTGGTTGAGTCGATAACCTGCATTATGTGTGGCTCCTGCACATCGGCCTGTCCTGTTTACTGGTCAGACAGGCAGTATCTTGGCCCATCTGCCCTGCTCAAGGCATTCAGATTTATCTTTGACACCAGAGACAGGGCGACAGAGGAACGACTTAAACGAATCATCCACTCCCATGGCCTCTGGCGGTGCCATTCTATTTACAACTGCGTTGAGGTCTGTCCAAAGGAGATAGACATCACCTCTCACATAGCGGCTCTGAAACGTTTTGCCTTACGAAACAGGCTAAAGCCCTAATTCCCACCTCGCAGGTGGAACACCCACCTACGAGGTGGGAATGGTAAATAATTGGTTTTTATATAAGCCATTGTAATATAATATTCCACATATTCCACAAAAACTTTTAAAGGAGGTTTTATAATGATCAAGGTCTACTACGATAAAGACGCAAACCTGGATGTGCTTAAAGGAAAGAAGATTTGCATCATGGGATACGGCAGTCAGGGCCATGCCCATGCAAATAACCTCAGAGACAGTGGAATGGATGTAATGATCGGGGTAAGAAAGGGTGGTAGCTGGCAGAAGGCAGAGGCTGCTGGCTTTACTGTAAAGACCCCTTCTGATGCAGCAGCCGAGGCCGATGTAATTATGATGCTTTTGCCTGATGAACTTCAGGCCGATGTTTACAAGAGGGAAATAGAGCCAAACATAAAGTCAGGTGCCTATCTTGCCTTTGCCCATGGCTTTAACATACATTTCAACCAGATAGTTCCTGCAAAGGATATAAATGTTTTTATGGTTGCACCCAAGGGCCCGGGGCACCTCGTAAGAAGTGAGTACACCAAAGGAAGCGGTGTCCCCTGTCTGCTTGCCATTCATCAGGACCCATCAGGCGATACAAAAGAGATTGGTCTTGCCTATGCCTCAGCCATAGGTGGTGGAAGGGCTGGAATCATTGAGACCACCTTCAGGGAAGAAACCGAGACAGACCTTTTTGGTGAACAGGTGGTGCTTTGCGGTGGTCTTACAGCTCTAATACAGGCTGCCTATGAGACCCTTGTTGAGGCAGGCTATGCACCAGAGATGGCATATTTTGAGTGTTTACACGAGGTAAAGCTGATTACCGACCTTATTTACGAAGGTGGTATTGCCAACATGCGTTACTCCATCAGTAACACAGCCCAGTATGGCGACCTAACAAGGGGACCAAGGGTGATAAACGACTCAGTAAAGGCAGAGATGAAGAAGATCCTGAAAGAGATACAGTCAGGCGAGTTTGCCCGTGAGTGGATGCTTGAGTGTAAGGCAGGAAAACCAGTGTTTAACGCTTTGACAAAAAAGGGAGAGACCCACCCTATTGAAGAGGTTGGCAAAAGGCTGAGGGCAATGATGCCCTGGCTTAAGAAGGAAAAGCTTGTTGACAAATCAAAGGCATAAGTTTAAAGCTATTTGTATTAAAACAATAAGAGGAACTTCACTTTTTTGTGGGTTCCTCTTTTTGTTTGTCTTTATGGCTGAAGCGGCTAAATGGAGTGAAATAAAGACCGGTGCGCTTCAGATCAGATTTAACAGTGAGCTTAAAGATGCTGCAGAGGAGGTTGTCAGACTATTTCCAAAAGAAAAGGGTTTTGTTGAACAAAAACTAAAAAGAGAGATTAAAGGACCCGTTCGTATCGTGCTTTATAAAAGGCACAATGAGTTTACAAAGCTAACCCGAACAGAGCTGGTAATGGCCTTTGCAGTGCCTTCAAGGTCGTTGATTGTGATTGATTTTTCGCGGATGAAGGATCCCTTTACCCTTGAAGACACCCTCAGGCATGAGCTTGCCCATCTTGCACTTAAAAGCCCGAATACCATACCCCGATGGTTTGACGAAGGTGTTGCCCAGTGGGTTGCGGGAGGTTTCAACGAGTTTTATCCCTTAAAAGGAGAAAAGACCCTGAAAGCAGCCCTCACATCTGACAGGCTGATTCCCTTCTGGAGACTTGAGAGGGCCTTTCCATCTGATCGGCAAAACCTCACACTTGCTTACGAGCAGAGTAAGAGTATCGTTGAGTTTATGATAAAGAGATACGGACAGGACAGATTATACAAACTTCTTAATGAACTTCAGGCAGGCAGTGATTTTGATGAGGCCTTCAGGTCTGTTTACAATGTTGAGTTCAGAGAACTTGTAAAACGGTGGAAGGATGAGGTGAAGAGGCAATACACCTGGTTACATTTTGTTTCAAACAA
>JAADHP010000153.1 GCA_013151785.1 Nitrospirota bacterium
GAGAGGAATAAACTTGTTTTGAAGGCTACAAACAGAGACCATGATGTTTTTAAAAACAATATCTCTGTAGAGCAAACTGATATCTGTACGAAATTACTTACCAGTCATGAAACCCTTCAGTTAAGGGGTAAAGAAATTGAAGATTTCTCATTTACAACAAAGCCTGTCAGTACACTTGTTGTTGTGCCAATAATCAGAGACAATCTATGCACCGGCCTCCTGGTTATTGCAAGTGAAGGGGAACGTTTTTTTGAGGAACATGAACTCCATCTATTCGATATAATCTCTCATACCATAAGCACAGTGATTGATAATATCGAGCTTTATAGTTCCACTATTAACCAGCTTCACAAGATCACCCTCTTCTACAATCTCTCAAATACACTTACCACAGTGCTTGATCTTCAGGCCCTACTTGATAAGGTTGCAAGGGAGGTAACTCACCTTATTAATGCCACTGGTTGTATTATAAGACTCAAAGAGGGAGACGATCTTGTTATCAGGGCCTATTATGGGATTTCTCCTGAAACAATAGAAGGCATGAAATTGAAAGTGGGCGAAGGAATTGCAGGGAAGGTTGCAAAATTCGGGAATCCCCTGCTTGTGGAGGATGTGTCTGCCATGCCGCTGGATACAAGGGTTCCCCTGCTTAATGCCAGATCTGTCATCTGTGTTCCCTTGAAACTGGGAGAGACAATCATTGGTACTCTTGGGCTTTACGACAAGAAGACATCTGAAGGAGAAATAACAACATTCAATCATGATGACCTTCTGACAACAGAGGGGTTTGCCTCAATTATATCTCTTGCTATTGAGAAGGCACGACTTTTTGAGCTTCAGGTAAGAAAAGAAAAGGAGGCCCTTGAGGCAAAGAAACGACTGGACATCCTCTTTGAAAGTGTACAGAGTGGTATTGTGACACTGGATAAGGAGTACAGAATATTATCAGTGAACAGATATGTGGAGGATTTTCTTGGTATGAAGATGGAGGAGATAGTCGGTCAGAGTGCTGTTGAGTTGCTTCATGAGAAGGGAGGGTTCTGTCCGCATTGTGTTGCAAAGCTGACATTTGAGACAGGTGATATGAATGTTATTACGCAAAACAAAGGAGCCAATTATGCAGAGCTCAGTGCATATCCAATAAAGGATGAAACCGGTGAAGTCACAGAGGCTGTTGTTTTGATACAGGATATTACTGACAGAGTGTTATACCAGGAGGAGATACTGTCTCTATACAAGGAGGTTGCCCAGACAAAGGACTATCTGGAAAGCATCATAGACAACTCGGCAGATGCAATAATAACAACTGACCTGGAGGGGATTGTAACATCATGGAACAAAGGTGCTGAGAGGATTTACGGATTTACCGAGGAAGAGGCGAGGGGAAAGTTTCTGCCTTTTGTTCCTGATTTCCTTTATGAGACAGAGCGGCAATACATCGAGAGGATAAAGAAAGGAGAAACCATAAAGGATATCGAAACAGTCAGAAAAACAAAGGATGGCAGGATTATCGAAGTGAGTCTTACCCTTTCTCCCATCAAGGATGCAACAGGCGAGATTATTGGCATCAGTGGTATCTCAAGGGATATCTCCGAGAAGAAGAAGGTGGAGAAGGAACTAATTAGAAGAAATCAGGAGCTTTCAAGGCTCTTTTTCATAAGTTCTGCAATGCGAGGCACCCTTGAGCTTGAAAGACTTCTGAGGATGGTTCTCACAGCCGTAACAATGAGTGATGGTCTTGGGTTTAACAGGGCTATCCTTTTCCTTATAGATGAGAACAAGAATACTCTCAGAGGCGTAATGGGTGTGGGTCCTGCCTCACCTGATGAGGCATGGCAGGTATGGGAACAGCTATCCCTTGAAAAGAAAACACTTCCGGAAATCCTTAGTGAGATAGAAACAGGCCCCCTCAGAAAGGATTCATTTCTTGACAGGTTGAGTACGGGGATAGAGATTGATATAAATTCCCAGACTGCCATGTCCATTGCAGCACGAGAACGGAGAGGTATCATAGTGTCCGATGCAAAAACCGATCCTCTGTCTGACCCGATTATTATCCAACAGCTTGGCTCTGATGCATATGCTGTAGTGCCTCTGATAGCAAGGGACAAGGTTATCGGAGCCATATGGGTTGACAATTATTTTAATAGAAAACCCATTACAGAAGAGGACATGCGCTTTCTTTCCGGCTTTGCCGACCAGGTGGCTTCAGCAATTGAGAGTGCAAGGCTTTTTGAGAAGGTGAAGCTGGCTGAGGCTGAACTGGAAAATATATTTCAATCCATAACAGATCTGCTATATATTACAACGGAAGACTATACCATCAGAAATGTTAACAAGGCTGTAATGGATCTGATCGGCAAACCAAAAGAGGAGATTATAGGGAAAAAATGTTATGAAATATTCCACGGTATGGATCGGCCCTATGAGAAATGTCCTCACCATAAAACAGTCCAGAACAAGAAGGCCTATATAGAGGAATTCGAGGATCCACACAGGAAAGGGACATTCCTGACCTCTACCTCGCCTTTATTTGATACAGCAGGTAACTTTATGGGAACGGTTCATATAGTAAGGGATATAAGTGAGTTGAAAAAACTGAGGGAAAAACTCGCCATGTCTGAGAGAATGGCAGCACTGGGTGAGGTGGCAGCCAAGGTGGCCCATGAGATAAGAAATCCTCTTGTATCCATTGGTGGATTTTCAAGAAGACTTGAGAAGAAATTAGATGGTCAATACAAGGAATACGCCTCCATAATAACACGTGAGGTCAACCGGTTAGAACATATATTAAGAGACATTCTGGGATTTGTAAGAGAGGTTCGATTATCTAAAGAGTTGTCTGATGCAAAGAGGATAATCGAAGAAACCCTTTCCCTTTTTACAAGAGAAGTGGAAAAAAAGGGGATCGAGATTATTACAGAGTATAAAGAGCCTGTACCTCTTGAGGTTGACCATAATAGAATAAAGGAGGCCCTTATTAACATCATCAAT
Organism: Nitrospirota bacterium; assembly: GCA_013151785.1. GTDB lineage: Bacteria > Nitrospirota > Thermodesulfovibrionia > Thermodesulfovibrionales > JdFR-85 > JAADHP01. The sequence goes on from JAADHP010000153.1 coordinate 2,995, forward strand.
AATGCTGTTCAGGTTTTGCCAGAAGGTGGCAGGATAACCATCAAAACCTACAGACAGGGAATCGAGGGTATAATAGAGATTACTGACTCAGGACCTGGTATTAATGAAAAGGACCTTCCCTATATATTTGATCCGTTCTTTACCACCAAGATAGAAGGCACAGGCCTTGGACTCGCTATAACCCACAGGATTATAGAAGAACACGGTGGCAGAATAGAGGTGAAAAGCGCTCCAGGGGAAGGTACAACCTTCTATATTCATCTACCACTGGCAGAGGGTGTTGGTTACGGTTGATATACTTGATAATCTTTCAGAACTTTTTGGTTATAATTAAATCTTTAGGGGGTGTATTATGAAGATACTGGTTGTGGATGATGATCCTGCTATAAGAATGCTTTACAAGGAAGAACTGGAAGAAGAGGGATATGATGTTGTTGTTGCATCTTCAGGCAAGGAGGCCCTTGAGTTGTTTGAAAAAGAGATGCCCGACCTTGTTACCCTTGACATCCTTATGCCAGATATGGATGGCATTCAGGTGCTTCGTAAAATGAAAGAGATGCGACCACGGCTACCCATTATCATGTCAACAGCATATGATTATCGTGACGATTTCGCTGTCTGGGCATCAGAGGCCTATGTGGTAAAGTCCTCTGATACAACAGAGCTAAAGGAAACCATAAGGAGACTTCTGCAGAAGTAAGATGACTATCGAGACGGTAATACCTTTGTATGGCGGATATACACTGGGTAAGAATGATGGGGTTGTTTTCGTGAAAGGTGCGATTCCGGGTGAGACTGTGGAGGCTGAAATTGTTGAGAAGAAGAAGGACTACAGGGTAGCACGTGTGAAAAACATTGTGACGGTTTCACCGGACAGAATACCCCCTGCATGTCCTGTATTCGATATCTGTGGTGGATGTCATTATCAGTATATTTCTTATGAGAGACAGGTTCGCATCAAGGAAGAGATCACCCTGGATTGCCTGAGGAGAATTGCCAAGTCAGACATAAGCCTGGATGCTCCATTGATTGATAATCCCTGGCATTACAGGAAACGGGTGCAACTGAAGGTTTCAAGGGATGGCAGGATTGGATTTTACAGACCCCTTTCCCATGATGTTGTGGAGTTTGAAGAATGTCTGATAGTTGACCCCCAGATTAATCAGGTAATTAAGAAGCTGAAGAACGCCAGAAGTCTGACAGGTATAAAGGAGATTCATCTTCAGAAGGGAGATACCATTGTTGCCAGGATTATTGCCGATACTGTTAACGAAAGAGAATTGTGTGGACTCCTGAAGGGTTCCGATATTTCGGGTGCCATTCTTAATTCGGAGGTCCTGTATGGTGACCCTTATATATGTCTTCCCATGAATATAGGTTCTGATGACATGCCACGCTTGAGTTATATCTACAGAATATCGGCTGGTACCTTTTTTCAATCTAACTGGTCATTAAACCTGAAGCTCATTGGATTAATCTTAGGATACATAAGAAACATCAATCCTGTAAAGGTGTTGGACCTGTATGCTGGAGCAGGCAATCTCAGTATACCTGTTTCAGCGTTGTCCCGAGAGGTTGTTGCTGTTGAGGAAAATCCTCGGGCATGTAATGACGGCATGAACAACCTTTCTCTTAATAATATCCACAATGTTAGGTTTATCAACAAAAAGGCAGAAGGGATAAATACAAAGATCCGTGCTGACATAATAATAGTTGACCCACCCCGACAGGGTTTGTCCATGACAGTAAAGAACAGGCTGATGAGCATGTCTCCTGAGTGGATAATATACTTATCCTGTAATCCCACAACCTTCTGTCGAGACCTTAAGGTTCTGTCTGAAAGATATGAAGTAGAGTCTCTGCGACTAATCGATATGTTTCCCCAGACATATCATATAGAACTGCTGGGGATACTCAAAATGAAAAATAATTGAGCAATATAGTAAAATAATTTAATCATGAACATTGAAACAATAAAAAAGTTTCTCCTCCTGTTGTTCATATCTATTGTGGTTGTCTCCTGTTCTGGCAAAAAGGAGATACAACATGATGTTTATGATCCAAAGGCCTATCTGTTGAAGGCTGAACAACTCATAGAGGATGAGGAGTATGAAGAGGCAAGGAAGCTGTTGCTTGAGGTCAAAAACCGTGACTATTCACAGAAGTATGCACCTATTGCACAATTGAAGATAGCAGAATCACTTGCAAGAGACAATCAGTTCGAGGAGGCAATTAAGGAATACAGGCGTTTTCTCAGATTATATCCTGATCATGCACAGGCCCCCTATGCGCAGTATCAGATAGCACTTATATACTACAGGCAGATTGAAGGGCCTGACAAGGGTGCCGGCGGTGCCAGGCGGGCACTTAAGGAATTCCAGAGGCTTCTGAGAGACTATCCAAGAAACCCCTATAGAGAGGCTGTAGAGTTAAGAATAAAAAAATGCAAGAATCTCATAGCAGCATACGAACTTATGGTAGCAAAGTATTATTATGGCAAAGGCTCTTATCATGCAGCAA
>JAADHP010000019.1 GCA_013151785.1 Nitrospirota bacterium
GTATGGTAGAGTCTTACACATCATTCTCGACGTGCATCCATGCACGTCTCCGAGGGAATTTTGCGATTCACCCTCCTGGTGAATCTTATGCAAAATTCAAAACCGTTCAGACTCTACCATACCACTACTTTCAGATATCCATTGTTATTCTTACAGCTGGATTTGGGATAAATTTTTATCGGATATTAGTGAAGCAATTCACTAATAGACAAGGGTCATATTTTCAGTAATGGAAAAACTTGAACTGCTGATAAGAGAGGCTAAAAAGGCAATGAAAAGGGCAATAGCACCCTATTCAAACTTCAGGGTAGGTGTGTCTGTACTTGCACGGAACAGGATATATACAGGCTGTAATATTGAAAATCCCTCTTTGATGTTAAGTGAGTGTGCTGAAAGGGTTGCATTACTGAAGGCCCTGTCTGAGGGTGAAAAACAGATAAAGTCCATATTAATCATATCCTCAGATGGTGATTACTGCTATCCCTGTGGCTCCTGCAGGCAGCTTATTTATGAGTTTGCACCAGATGCTGATATCTATATAGCCTCCAGCAAGGGCATTAAAAAATACAATATTAATGAATTACTACCATATGGTTTCAGGAGAGAGGGCGATGAAGATTAAACCACCAAGGGGATTTTTGTTCTCAGTAACAGGTGCAGAAATCAAGTACAGGGGAAGGAATGACATGGCGCTCATAGTTTCTGAAAAGGATGCCACTGTTTCGGGTGTTTTTACAACAAACAGGGTCAAGGCTGCACCTGTGTTACTGGATAAAGAACGATTAAGATACAACAAGACTGCAAGGGCAATTATTGTGAACAGTGGGAATGCAAATGCCTGTACAGGCAAGAAAGGCATAGAGGACGCCCGTGTCATATGTTCAGAGGTTGCAAGGGCATTGTCAATAAGAGAAAAGGATGTTCTCATATCATCCACAGGAGTTATAGGCACACCACTGCCCATGGAAAGGGTGATGCCTGCTATCGAGGAGCTTGCAAGAAAGATGGGCACCAACACCTTAGAGGATGTTGCAAATGCTATTATGACCACAGACACCTTCCCAAAGGCTGTATACAGGGAGATAAGACTGGGTAAGATCACCGGTACAATAACCGCTGTTGCCAAAGGTGCTGGAATGATAGCTCCCAATATGGCTACCATGCTCTGTTTTATCCTTACTGATCTGTCTGTTGAACACAGGGCATTAAAAGAGGCCCTGAAGACTGTTGTGGAGAGAACCTTTAACCTTCTTACTGTTGATGGCGATATGAGCACAAATGACACTGTAATGATAATGGCCAATGGGCTTGCTTCAAACAGGGCAATAACCCTTAACAGCCGTAATTACAGGATCTTCAGCAAGGCAGTCTTTGAAGTCTGTGATTCCCTTTCAAGAATGATAGCACGCGATGGAGAAGGGGCAACAAAGCTTGTAATAATAAAGGTCAAGGGTGCACATTCCTACAGGGATGCCAGGGTGGCAGCCCTGAAGGTGGCCAATTCACTCCTTGTGAAGACAGCCCTTTATGGCAATGATGCAAACTGGGGCAGGATTATAGCTGCAATAGGTGCCACGGGTATCAGGTTTTCAGAACAGGATATCAGGGTCTCTATAAACGGTATAACTGTAGCAAAAAGGGGACGCACAACCCATAATGACCATTTAGCCTCAGAGGCAATGAAAAAGGACGAGATATTGGTGGAGATAGACCTTGGTGCAGGAAGATTTTCAGAACGTGTGTATACCTGTGACCTTACAGAAAAGTATATTACCATAAATGCAGAATACAGGACATAGTGTTAAACCACCCGAAATTGCCGATTGCTTTAGAGGCAGTTTTATGGATAGACAGGTATAGGGTTTTCACATCATTCTCGACGGACATCCCTGTCCGTCTGCGAGGAGAAAATCAGGTTCACCCTCCTGGTGAACCTTTAATTGATTTTCAAAAACCGTTCAAACCCTATACCCATCTATCCTAATAAGATTGCTACATTTTTATCTTTTATCGGCAATTTTTGGAACTACATAGTTCAATATTACAGCATGGCAATAAAGGAGTGTTAATTATGAGTATACTGGAAAGATTGGAAGAACTTGGCCTTACACTTCCAGAACCACCTCAGCCAGCAGGCTCTTATGTACCTGCCTTGAAGAGTGGCAACCTGCTCTTTTTAAGCGGTATACTTCCTTTCAAGGATGGACGATTGCTTTTTGAAGGGATAGTGGGTGAAGAGGTAAGCATAGAGGATGCCCAGGAGGCATCAAAACAGGTGGTTTTAAATGCCCTGGCTATTGTAGATGCTGCAGAAGGGTTGAATAATATTGTGAGGGTTGTGAGGATGAATGGATATATTGCCTCATCAAAAGGTTTTTACAGGCATCCCGAGGTCTTAAACCCTGCCTCTGAACTTCTAAGGGATATTTTCGGCGAGGTAGGTGTTCACACAAGGATAGCTGTAGGAGTTTATTCTCTACCTCTGAACTCGCCAGTGGAGATGGATTTTATATTTCAGGTTGCCACTGTCCGATAAATAGGGCAAATAAAGGATTAGTTCTGAAGGGATATGCTCAGTCCGTAACCAACATCAATCAGGAACCCCTGTCCCTTATGATTAAGCATCTCGATAAAAGACTCTACCACAAAGGGGTCAAACTGCTTGCCAGCACCTTTTTTTAATTCATCAAGGGCCTTTGAATAAGACAGAGCCCTTCTGTAAGGTCTGTCAGTGACCATTGCATCAAAGGTATCCACCACACTGAGAATCCTTGCCTTCAGTGATATCTCCTCACCTGTCAGACCATAGGGGTAGCCTCTTCCATCATACCGCTCATGATGCTGGATAACTGTTGTCTTCACACCCTCCAGGGTATCCACTGGTCCAAGTATCTCTTCACCTATAAGTGGGTGTGCCTTCACAAGGCTGAACTCTGAGACAGTTAGTTTGCCTTCCTTGTTAAGGATGTTGGAATCAATACCAATTTTCCCTATGTCGTGGAGTATTGCAGCATGCTCAAGTATTTCAAGTTCTCTGTAGTCAAGTCCTATGAATTTGCCAAGTAAGTTCTGTGGCAAGAAGCCTGACTCGTTCTGAGTGACCCTTTGTATACCTATCATTTGCCTCAAGGGCATTAACAAGGGCCTGGATGGTGGCAAAGTAGTTGGTCTTTACCTTTTCATAAAGCCAGGCATTCTCTATTGCCACCATTGCCTGGTTTGCCATTGTAGAGAGTATCTCCAGTTCATCCTCGGTAAACTGATTGCCTGATGCCCTGTTCTCAAGGAATATGGTTCCTACAACCTGATGTTTCATCTTAAGAGGCACAGCCATTGCCATCTTTCCTGAACCATTGCCATTAGCCAGTAGCATGGGACGACCACTGGACAGTACCTCTTTAAAGTATCTTCCGAACTCTATTATTACATCAGGTGCATTTTCAACTCCAAGCCCCTTTGTATATTTGAGGGAACAGATATGTTCCTCGTCTCTCATTAGATGGATTACCCCTCTTTCTGCGCCAATAAGTTCTGTAGTGGTTTTTATAATCAATCTCATAAGTTCATCAGATTCAATAACACTGCTTAATACCCTTCCCACATCATTAATTCGCTTCAGGCGATCAACCATGTTTGAAAGCTGAACATTCTTTGCTTTTATTTCTTTGGAGAGTGTGAGGATTGCCTTGTTGGCTGTTTCCAGTTCCTTTATTTTAAACTCCAGTTGACTATTAAGTTCCTCAAGTTTTCTCTTGTGTTCCAGCTCTGCCCGCACCCGTATTAGTTCTTTTTCCTTCCGGAGATTTTTGTCATAGAGATTTCTCACCTCGCTAATCATTTTGTTAAAGGATTCCCCAATGGTTCCCAACTCGTCCGTAGAGTCAACCTCTACCCTGGCATCAAGATTACCTCCTTCTATGTCCTTAATTGTTTTCAGAAGTTTCCCGAGGGGATTTAATACAAATCTTGAAAGAAGGAAGCTTAATGTTATACTAACTGCCAGCAGGGCAATCAGGTTTACAATGATCAGAAACCGTTTGAAGGAGGAGTTTATTGCAGATACATATCTTCCAAAGTCCATCTCAAGCTCGATTACTCCGTTAACCTTTGATGCACTATCATGACATCCGTAACACTCCTTTCTGTTTTCTATGACCTTGTAACTATAGATGGCATAGTTTCTGACAAAGGATTTGTTCAGGTTGAGTCTGCCAAAATTCATGAACTCTTTGGAAAATACACCTATCTCTGATTTGTTTTTTGATTTTAGTATCACTCCATTATTTGACAGAACTCTCAGATTGATAATATCTCTGTTTTTCCCTATATTTTCAATTATACGTTGTACCTCTTTGCTGTTACCCACCCGCATGGCAGAGGAAATACTGCTTTCTATTAATTTATTAATCACCTCTGCATTGGAAACCTTGTCATTTATAAGTCGATCCTCCTGTACCTTCAAAACTACTGCTGTAATTATGCTAAAGGTAAGTAATACCACAAGGGCGATTATAGCTATTATTTTTGCTTTCACTAACATGGCACTATAATTCCTTTGATATATTAGCAATAATTGTACCATTTTTTCTGAACAAAATACATGATTTTCTGTGTCATTTTCAACATTTTTAGATGGATTGCTATGTTATATCACTCAATCTGTTTGAAAATACCCAGTTTTTAAAATGTTTGTATTTAATTTCTATTTTGATACTCCTTTGTTGTAAAATATGAAAAAATTCTGGCAAACAAGGAGGATCTCTATGGAAGAACTGTACGATGTAATTATTATAGGTGGGGGGCCTGCAGGATTAACAGCTGCCCAGTATACTGCAAGGTCTGAGTTGAAAACAATAGTGCTTGACAAATCACCCACTGCAGGAGCACTCGCCTTTGCAGATAAGATCGAGAATTATCCAGGACTGCCTGAACCTATCTCAGGAAATGAACTGCTTGATATATTCAGAAATCAGGCACTACGATTTGGAGCCGAGTATAAAGAGGAGCAGGTGATAGGGGTAAAGCTGAGTTCAGAGATTAAAGAGGTTTACACCATGAACAATACCTACAGAGGAAAAAGTGTTATTATTGCAACAGGTGCCATGGGAAGGAAGCCTACAATCAGGGGTGAGAAGGAATTCCTGGGCAGAGGTGTAAGTTATTGCGCTATCTGTGATGCTGCATTTTTCAGGAATAAAACAGTCTGTGTAATAGGAGATTCAGAGGAGGCCGTGAAAGAGGCAGATTTTTAACAAGATATGCTGCAACTGTGTATCTTATTGCCCCATCAAAGAAACTCAAAATAGAGGATGAAAAGGCAATACCTCAAAAGGAGAATCTCAAGATAATGAAGGGAGTCATTGTGAGAGAGATCCTGGGAGATGAGGTTGTTCAGAAGATCAGGATAAAGGATATTGCAACGGATGAGGAAGGAGAGATGGATATGGATGGTGTATTTGTCTACCTTCATGGCAGCAAGCCAGTGGTTGATTTCCTGAATTTTGCCGTTGACCTCAGTGATGAGGAATGTGTGATTACAAATAAAATGATGGAAACCAATATTCCCGGTGTCTTTGCAGCAGGAGATGTAACATGTGTGGAGGTACGTCAGGTGGTTATTGCTGCAGCCAATGGGTGTATTGCAGCACTTTCAGCAGACAAATACGTGCATGGCAGAAAGAGAAGACGCTATGACTGGGCAAAATCAAAGGGAGAATAATTTTTAGAGTTGACACTTTTTAAAAAATGTATTATTATTAAAGCAATACTTTAAATTGTTTTTGTTAATCTATCAGGATTCTGAAAGAAAGGAGATGTGCAGATATGAGATATTCAATAGCAATAATCCTTTTTCTTTCCCTTTTCATTCCCCATACAATAAAGGCTGAACAACAGAAATACATTAACTATACTATTAAAAAGGGTGATACATTATGGGATATCTCTGGTGTTGAATTGAAAGACCCCTTTTTCTGGCCAAAGATCTGGAAAGAAAACCCGCAAATAAAAAACCCTGATCTTATATACCCTGGCCAGAAACTTAAAATTCCCATGCATTTAATCCAGAAACAGATAACCCTTCCTCCGCCTGCTGCTGAGAGCAAACCCACTGCTGTTACTGAGCAGCCTGCAAAGATACCCCTTCAGGGCAGGAAGGCCTTTGTGGTTAATCCTGAGCTTGTTGCCTCCAGTGGCTTTATAGCAGACAGAATAGATGCTGTGGGAAGTGTAAACTCCACACCTACAGGAAGAACCATGGTGGGTAGAATGGATGATGTCTATTTACAGCTCAACAGTGGTGGTAGTGCATCAAAGGGAACAAGATATTTTGTTCTGAAATCGCTTGGTGAGGTAAAGCATCCCGTGACAGGTATCCCACTGGGCAAGATTGTAGAGATTACAGGTGTGGTAGAGGTTACTGGTGAAGAAGCTGGTTTTATCAAGGCAAGGGTTATCAAATCCTTTTCAGAGATTGAGCTGGGTTCTCCTATAAGCAATTATTATGACATTGAGCCCTATCCACTTGTTAAAACCTTTCTAAAGGATGTGCATGGTACAATTGTAGCTGCAAGAAACCTCAGACTGCTTAATGGCAAGTATGATGTTGTTTATCTTGACCGTGGGCTTACAGATGGTGTAAAGATCGGGGCCATTTTCACAGTTATCTCCTCAGAGCAACCCCACAGACCTATTGGACAGATACAGGTGATAAGTGTCAGGCAGAACACATCTGTTGCCCTGGTTATAAAGAGCGAATCAGAGATTGTAAGAGGAGACTACTTTTAGTAACGTAATTCCTCATTGAAGAAATTTTCCTTTCTTTCACGGCCTATTGTGGTCGTTGGGCCATGCCCTGGCAGTACAACTGTTTCTTCAGGGAGTGACATCAGTCTTTTGAATGATTCTTTAAGTTTCTCCATGCTTCCTCCACGAAAGTCTGTTCTTCCCACAGAACCTGCGAAGAGGGTATCTCCTGTCACAAGAAGACCATTACCGTATATACATATGCCTCCAGGACTGTGCCCCGGGGTATGAAGTATTTTAAACAGGGTATCGCCAATCCTGACTTCATCTCCTTCCTTTAAAATGGTATCAGGGGAGGGAAGTTCAGAAATGTCATAACCAAAGAATGCTGCCATATCCCTTGCAGCATTATAAATATCCATCTCATCTCCATGAATCAATAGTGGAGCCTTTGTATATTCTTTAATTTCAGGAACAGCACCCACATGGTCGAAATGCGCATGGGAGCAGATTATGTATTTGACCTGCAGGTTCTTCTCATCAAAGGTGTCAATAATCCGGTCAGGCTCATCACCAGGGTCTACCACTATAGCCTCTCTTGTTTCAGGGTCGTAAATAATAAAGCAGTTTGCCTGTAAAGGACCCACTGCTATAAAGTCATACCGTATTCCCATAAAGCACCTCGCATGTTGTTTATTAAACAACCCGAAAAACAAAGAAAGGCAGGAGATTTATCCTGCCTTTCTAATATAATACTTTTTTCAAGAATTTTTCTATTAGAAGAAGCTCTTCTGACTGATGAGAATACCGAGAGAAACGAGCAGAGCATAGATACAGAGAGACTCAATCATTGCAAGACCTATGATCAGGATGGTCATGATCTTACCTGATGCACCTGGATTTCTGGCAGTGCCTTCACAGGCCTTGCTAAGACCGAGGCCCTGTCCGATTCCAGTTCCAAGGGCAGCAAGTCCAATGCCAACTGCAGCACCAAATACAGCCATAGTGGTTGCTACAGAGCCTGCACCACCAGCAGCAGCCTCCTCAGCAAAGGCAAAGGGAGCAATAAGCGCTACAAGGGCAATAGCTAATAGAGCAACAGCAATTCTTTTCTTCATTAAAGCACTCCTCCTTTCTTAAAACTTATTTAATGTGCCTCTTCTACGGCACCTGCAAGATACATAACACTGAGAAGCACAAAAACAAAGGCCTGCACCAGTCCCACAAGCACTCCCAGACCAAGAACAAGTACAGGCAGACCAATAGGTGCAAGTACTGCTAAAACAGCAAGGAGTATATGTTTTGACATCATATTTCCAAACAGCCTTACTGAGAGCGTAACAGGTCTTGCCAGATGACCTATAACCTCCACAAAAAGCATTATTAGCATAAGGGGAAGTGCGTATATCTTACGGATTGGACCAAGAAAATGGTTTATATACTTGAAACCATGTACCCTTATCCCATAGTAATGGGTGGCAAAGAATACAGGTACAGCGCAGGAGGCAGTGGTATTGATATTTGCAGTAGGAGAGTCAAACCCTGGTATCAGACCCATATAATTACAGAGCAGAATATAAACGCCAAGGGTACCTATTAGTGGAAAATGTGCCCTTGCCCAGCGATGTCCTATTACATCTTCACAGAGATTGTACAATGCCTCCACAACAGTTTCCATAAAGTTCTGAATACCACTTGGGACAAGCTTCAGGGATTTTCTGACCATTAGAGCCACCACAATAAGTATTACCATTGCTAACCAGGAATATGCTACAAAGTGAGGTACGCCAGGGATGTTTATTAAATATCCACCTTCTTCCACCTTTACCTCCTCAGTAGTTGGGATAAAAATCGTAATTATGATACTGATATAGTCTGGAATTGTCAAGGGTTTATGATTTTAAATTTTTTATAGGTATATAAGTACTAAAATCAGACCATGAAGAGATCCATCTGAAGGAGATGCTCTCCAGGGAAGCTTATAGGATAGTTGTTGGTAAAACAGGCATAACAATAATCGTCAGGATTGGGAACAGCCCTTTGAAGTCCCTCTATAGAGAGATAGGCCAGTGAGTCGGCTGTTATGTATCTTTTTATTTCATCCACCATATGAGATGAGGCTATCAGTTCTCTTCTTGTGGGGGTGTCTATACCATAGAAACAGGGGCCTACGGTCTTGGGTGAGCTTATTCTCATATGAACCTCACGGGCTCCACCCAGTTCCTTGATCATCTTAACTATCTTTTTGCTGGTAGTGCCCCTTACAATCGAATCGTCCACAACAACAACCCTTTTATTATTCAATATCTCTCTTACGGGGTTCAGTTTGAGTTTGACGCCAAAATGTCTTATGGTCTGCTTTGGTTCGATAAAGGTACGACCCACATAATGGTTTCTTATCAATCCCAGGTCAAAGGGGATACCAGAGTGCTCTGAATAGCCGATTGCAGCAGGCATTCCACTGTCAGGTACAGGTATTACCACATCTGCATCCACAGGTGCCTCCTCTGCCAGTATCCTTCCAAGTCTTTTTCTTATGTTGTTTACGTTTTTACCGCCGAATATATAACTGTCAGGCCTGGCAAAATAGATAAACTCGAAAATACAATGTGCCCTGTGGGTTGAATGTAAAGCCCTGATGGACTCAAGACCATTGTCATTAATAACAAGCATCTCACCAGGCTCGATATCCCTGATATACTCTGCACCAATCAGGTCAAAGGCACATGTCTCAGAAGAAACAATGTAGGCTCCATCGAAGCGGCCCAGTGACAGTGGCCTTACACCAAAGGGATCACGTATTGCAATAAGCTCCTTTTCCCTGAGAATAAGAAGACTGTAGGCTCCAGAGATCTCCTGAAGGCTCTGGATTAGCCTTTCCTTAAGACTTGAACCCCTTGCATGGGCCGTAAGATGTATGATTACCTCGGTATCTGCATTGGATTGGAATATGGCACCTTCCTCTTCAAGTCTCTGTCTCAACTCATCAGCATTAACAAGGTTTCCATTATGAGCTACTGCTATACTGCCAAGAGAGAAATTGGCAACAAGGGGTTGAACATTCTTCAGGGAACTGCTACCTGCAGTGGAGTATCGGTTATGACCTATTGCAATATATCCAGGAAGTCTCTTAAGTCTCTTATCTGTAAAGATGTCAGCCACCAGGCCCATGGATTTTTCAATATACATCTGTTTTCCGTCAGAAGAACATATACCAGCCCCCTCCTGTCCTCTATGCTGCAATGCATGTAGTCCCAGGTAGGTTATATTGGCAGCTTCTGGATGGCCATAAATGCCAAATATACCGCAGTATTCCCTGATTCGATGAAGATATCTATTTACCTGCTGCTTTCCCAAGTTGTTTCACAATAGATTTTGTAGATTTATTTCCATTTTAACATTTTCTTTCCTTCAATTTCATCCATGCCTTTGTCCGCCCAAATTGTAGATAAGAAACAAAGAGGATTAGTAAATAACAGACAATAGGTCAAAGGACAAATATGGGGTATCAGCTTTTTTGCTGAGTTTGTTAAAATATATGATAATGAAAAGGATTTACCTTGTTATAGCAATCTCTTTATCCATTATTATTTCAAGCACAAGGGCGTTTTCCCTGCCTCAGTATCCTGAGCTTTACAGCATGCTTGTGGACATTAAAGGCTGGAAGGCTGATACACCTGCTGGCTCCTATTTGAGCGGTTCCATGGGCGAGATGGTAAGGGTTGAAAGACATTATAAAAAAGATGGAAAACGATTGGATATAATGATTATTGGTGGTGCTCCTGCTGATTCAATATGGATGCCCTTTCAGTTGGATATGGTCTATGAGGGTGAAGAAGCCTTTCTTAAAACCACTATGTTAAAGGGCTTCAAGGCAGGTATCAGCCATAACAGGAAGGATTCCACAGGCTCAGTTGTTGTCCTTATTAAAGAGATTACCGGGGGATCAGGTGCTGTATTTGTCCTTGATTATGTAAACATGGAATTCAAAGAAGCCCTG
>JAADHP010000076.1 GCA_013151785.1 Nitrospirota bacterium
TACGTTTTGCTGTATCCTCCATATCAAGGGGTGAGGAGACCTCACTGAAGGATCTCTTTTTGAATAATATACCTGTTTCCTCAAAAAAGAGGTTTATAATACCAAAGACAGAGACCCAGAGGGCCTATATTAATGCGATCCGTGAGTATGATATTGTATTTGGCATCGGGCCTGCTGGAACAGGCAAGACCTATCTGGCAATGGCAATGGCAATAAATGCCCTGATAAAAAAGGAGGTCAGCAGGATAGTGCTTGCAAGACCTGCTGTTGAGGCAGGAGAGAGGCTTGGCTATCTACCCGGGGATATGTACGAGAAGGTTCATCCCTATCTGAGGCCCCTTTATGACGCCCTTTATGATATGATGGATTTTGAAAAGGCCTCCAGATTGATAGAGAAGGGAGTTATAGAGATAGCTCCACTGGCCTTTATGAGAGGCAGGACATTGAATGACGCCTTTATTATACTTGATGAGGCTCAGAACACCACCTCTGAACAGATGAAGATGTATCTTACAAGACTGGGGTTCAACTCAAAAACAGTAATTACTGGCGATGTCACACAGGTTGACCTCCCTCCTGGTAAGTCCTCAGGGCTTATCGAGGCTGAACGTATTCTGTCAAATATTAAGGGGATAAAATTCATATACTTTACTGAAAGGGATGTGGTAAGACATCGCCTGGTACAGGAGATTATAAAGGCCTATGAAAGAGAAGAAAAACGGAAAGAGGATAGAACTGAAGGAGAGCTTGCAGAAAAAGCCTGAGGTTCCCAAGATTTATATCAAGAAACTTCCGCTGGTATTACTTTTCGGACTTTTGACCTCTGTGGCTGTTTCAAAGGCATTAACCCTCCAGTATATTGCTGGTGGGTTTATTATCTCGGGCATTCTCTTCTTGATATTTTACCGTGATATCATCAGGTACAAGCCTGATTATCTGAAGAACTACAGGATGTTACTGCTTCTTGGTATTTTGCTGATATTCACTGTCAGCACAGGCAAGCTGTTCCAGTATTTTTTCCAGAAGTTTACCATCGGGCTTGGTACGGTTCCCTTTGGGACAGCCATCTACGGAATGCCCATTGCTGCAGGAGCCATACTTATCACATTAATCTTTGATTTCCATACTGCCATAATATTTTCCTTTACAGTGAGCCTGCTCACAGGGCTCTGGGCAGAGACGCCTCTTTATCCCGTGTATGCCTTTGTGGGAAGTCTTGTTGGTGCATTCTCAGTGATGCGCTGCAAGAAGAGGTCTGATATCCTGAGGGCAGGTCTGTATGTCAGTGCAGCTAATATGCTCACTCTTACCGGAATATTGCTCTTCAGGGGGCCTTTTAATAGTGGCTATGCATCCACAGCCTTTATGTATGCCATAGTCTCAGGCATTATGGTTTCTGCAGTAGTGTCCTTGATTCTGCCAGCCATCGAGACGGTCTTCAAGGTTACCACAGATATAACACTGCTGGAATTGCTTGACCTTAATCACCCTCTCATGAAGAATCTCATGATTACAGCACCTGGAACATATCATCACAGTATTATCGTGGGAACCCTTGTTGAGGCAGTAGCAGAGGATATTGGAGTGAATCCGTTGCTTGCAAGGGTCAGTGCCTATTATCATGATATCGGGAAGATGAAGATGCCAGAGTATTTTGTTGAAAACCAGACAGGCGCTGTCAGCAGGCATGAACGTATTACACCTCATATGAGCAGCATTATACTTGCATCCCATGTCAAGGATGGCGTGGAGATCGCCAGGGAATATGATCTTCCTGAACCTGTAATTGAGATACTGCAGCAACATCACGGAACAAGACTTATGACATACTTTTATGAAAAGGCCAAAGACCGGGGTGATGGAGAACCCCATGAGGAGGACTACCGTTATCATGGACCAAAGCCACAGAGCAGGGTTGCCGCTCTGGTGATGCTCGCTGATGCCGTGGAGGCTGCTTCAAGGGTTTTAAAGGATCCTACCCCGGGAAGGATTGAATCCATGGTAGATAAGATAATAAATCATATCTTTATTGATGGACAGCTCGAGGAATGTGAACTCACTTTAAGAGACATCTCAATGATAAAAAAGAAATTCACCTATATCCTGACAGGCATACTTCATAGACGGATTGATTATCCTGGATTTGATTTTGGTGAAAAGACCGATAAAAAGACTGCAGGAAAGGAAGACAGGACAAAGGGGCTCCATGGAGATACTCATAAGAAATCTACAACGAAAGATACCTATAGAGAGGGAAAGATACTTACAGGAACTAAAAAAGATAGATAAACTTCTGTCATTAAAAGATGTTGAAGTGAGCATTGTCTTTGTTAATGATAAAAGAATGACAGAACTAAACAAGAGATACAGAAAAGTGGAAAAAACCACTGATGTACTTTCTTTTCCAATGTTTGAATCAAAGAAGGAGTTTGTAAGAGCAAAAGAGGAAAGTGGGTTAATACCTCCGGAGGAAGATATATTTATAGGTGAGATCATAATCAATCCCTATCAGGTTAAGAGACAGGCACCGTTATATGGGAATACATTCTGGGATGAACTCTTAAGGGTTACCATCCATGGCCTGCTGCATCTTCTTGGCTATGACCATGAAAGGAATCCTTATCAGGCAAGAAAGATGAAGGAAAGGGAGACAGTTCTTTTCAATGCCGTTAAGGAAATGGGTTGAGTCTGCAAATAATGCGATTGAAGGAATTCTTTATGCAGCAAAGACCCAGCGCCATGTTCGTTATCACCTCTACGCAGCCTCTACAATACTGCTGCTGAGCTTTCTGCTTGGTATCAGTAGAGGCGAGTTTCTTATCATATGTCTGATTTCTGTGATAGTGATTGTTGCTGAGATGATAAATTCTGCCCTTGAGATTGTGGTTGATGTAATTCTGCCTGAACCAGATGAGAAGGCACGGGTAATAAAGGATATAGCTGCTGGTGCAGTTCTGATTGCAGCCTTTGGCTCTGTGGTTATAGGGTACATAATACTGTTACCCTATCTGGAAAGGGCTGTAACAGAGGGAATAAAGATAACGAAACACTCTGCCGAGGACATTGCAATAATTGCCCTTGTGGTTGTATTGATTCTGGTGGTTATTACAAAGGCTTACGCTGGCAGGGGACATCCCTTAAGAGGCGGATTGCCAAGTGGTCATGCTGCTTTGTCTTTCTCAATCTGGGTCTCTGTATCCTATATAAGTGCTAATTTCATTGTATCCTTGCTTACCCTGGTAGCTGCCATTGTGATTGCCCAGAGCAGGGTTGCTGTGAGGGTACACACTGCCTGGGAGGTTGTTCTTGGTGCTGCTATGGGAGCGCTGGTAACGTTTCTGATATTCAGTATATTTTATTAACTGGCACAGCCGTCTGCGGATGATAACAGTGTGTTATTGTTAAGATTATAGAGACCATTTAAGAGGGAGGTTTTTATGGAACTTTTTGAGGCAATTAAAACAAGGAGAAGCATCAGGAGGTTCAGTGACAGGGATGTAGATGATGAAAAGATAAGAATGATACTTGATGCTGCAAGAATGGCGCCTTCCTGGGCCAACCTTCAGTGCTGGAGGTTTATAGTAATAAAAGATATACAGAAAAGACAGACAATCAGTGAGCTTACCTATGTGGAGTCATTCTTTGCCCCCCTTGGTTATAAGGTAAATCCGGCCAAAAAAGGTATTGCAGAGGCACCTGTGCTGATTGTTGCCTGTGCATTACCATCAGATTCAGGCTCGCTATGGGGACAGAACTATTATCTTACTGACATGGGCATTGCCTGTCAGAATCTTATGCTTGCAGCCCATGGTCTTGGACTTGGAACAGTGTTTGTGGGAGTCTTTGATGAAGAACAAATTAAGGAATTGCTATCCATTCCTGAAAATGTCAGGGTGGTGGGACTTTTTCCCATTGGCTATCCTCTTGAAGAAAAGAAGGAGCCACCAAAAAGAAAGCCGCTTGATGAGATAGTGTTCAATGAGAACTGGGGAAGTGTATAATAGTAAACAATACCAGCACTGCCCTATAGATCGATCTCAGCTCATGGAGGTTTGAATGGAGATAGCAATGGTAGGGCTTGGAAAGATGGGCATGAATATGGCAAGGAGGCTCCTTGCAGGAGGACATCGTGTTGTTGCATATAACAGGACACCCCAGAAGACAGAGATAATAGTAAAAGAGGGTGCTGATGGTGCCTATAGTCTTGAGGAGATCCCCGAGAAATTGTCCTCACCTCGTGTTGTGTGGATGATGCTGCCTGCTGGAAGGCCTGTGGATGAGCATGTTGAAAGATTCAAAGACCTGCTGAGCAAAGGAGATATCCTGATTGACGGGGGGAATTCCTATTATAAAGATGATATCAGAAGAAAGGAGATACTCCAAAGCAGGGGTATCCATTATCTTGATGTGGGTGTAAGCGGTGGTATATGGGGACTCAAGGAAGGCTACTGCCTGATGATCGGTGGTGACAGGGAAGACTACAGGAGGATTGAACCTCTATTGAAAACCCTCTCCACAGAGAATGGATATCTCTATTGTGGCAGCACTGGTGCAGGCCATTTTGTCAAGATGGTACACAATGGCATTGAATATGCCATGATGCAGGCATATGCCGAGGGGTTTGAACTATTAAATGCCTCTGCCTATGCCCAGGAGCTTGTGTTAACAGACATTGCAAGACTATGGAATCATGGAAGTGTCATACGTTCATGGCTTCTTGAGCTCCTTGAGAAGGCTTTTGCTGAGGATCCTCGACTTGAGGGTATACTTGGCTATGTTGAGGACTCTGGTGAGGGTAGATGGACCCTTAAAGAGGCAATCGAGATGGGAGTGCCTGCTGATGCTATTGCTATAAGTCTTTTCAGGAGATTCCGTTCCAGACAGGAGGCCTCCTTTTCAGATAAGATACTGGCAGCACTCAGGGCACAGTTTGGTGGTCACAAGGTGACGAAGAAATCCTGAGAGGAGGATGGAAGAACAGATGAAGAGGTTTGTTCTTGCAATAACTGGCACTACAGGTGTTATCATAGGTATCAAATTGCTCAAGGAGTTACTCAGGGAGCATGAGGTACATCTGATAGTATCCAGCAGTGCTATTCCTATTGTGCTTGATGAGGTGGGTATCGATCTATCAAAGGACAAGACCGAGGTGCTCAAGAGGTATTTAAAGATGGAAGATGTAGCGCTGCATCTCTATAATGAGGATAACCTCTGGGTACCGATAGCAAGCGGTTCCTTTAAAACAGAGGGTATGTTTGTTGTTCCCTGTAGTATGAAGACCCTTTCTGCAATTGCCAATGGCTATGCCAGCGGGCTCGTGGAGCGTGTTGCCGATGTGACAATAAAGGAAGGCCGTCCACTCATTTTATGTCCAAGAGAGACCCCCCTCAGTACCATACACCTGGAGAATCTTTTGAAGCTCTCTGCCATTGGTGT
>JAADHP010000110.1:0-1040 GCA_013151785.1 Nitrospirota bacterium
TACAAGGAACAATTCAGGGATCTGAGAACCACTATAATGACCCTGAAGAAAGAGGAGACAAGATTCAAGAGACTCTTCTCTCTTGATACCAAGGAGGAGATCCTGGAAAATCTGGATACCTCGGATTTTGGCTCCATTGATATAGAACTGCTGAAAAAGCAGATTGAAAAGACCATGGAATCTGTGGGAGAGATCAAGGATTATCTTAGGCAACAGAGAGATATATATTTTGCTACTCCCATGGGAATGCCTGTGGACAAGGGATACATCAGCTCCAACTTTGGATGGAGAATCCATCCGAAGACTCACAAGAGATTGTTCCATACAGGTGTTGATGTGGCTGCATGGCCTGGAACACCTGTGAGGGCAACTGCTGACGGAATCGTAAGCTTTGCAGGCTGGAGCGGAGGGAGCGGAAAGCTTGTAGTGATTGAACATGGTTTCGGTTATACTACCTGCTATGCCCATAACAGGAAGATTGTGGTGAAGGTCGGTCAGAAGGTCAAAAGAGGTGATATTATTGCCTACGTAGGCTCTACCGGTAACACCACAGGTCCCCATGTGCACTATGAGGTATGGATTGACAAGAAGCCTGTAAACCCAAAAACATTTATAAGGAGGAGAGGTGCTGGGTAAAAGACAGGACAAAATGGAAGCCTTTGTGGGGTCAAACACCACAATAAGAGGAGAGGCAGAGGTAAAGGGGTCCATAAGGATTGACGGGCGTTATGAAGGTAACATAAGGTCTGACTGGGTGGTGATAGGAGAGAAGGGTCATATGAAGGGTGATATCTTTGCAAAGGGTGTGATTGTTGGTGGTACTGTTGAGGGTAATATTGTGGCAAGTGAGTCCCTTGAGATAAAATCAAAAGGCAGTGTCCTGGGGGATGTGCAGACAAAAAAACTTACCATCATAGAGGGAGGGATTTTTCAGGGTCGGTCTGTAATGAATGACGAAAATAAGATTGTTGAACTGGAGAAGAAGACCTCCCAGATAAAGTGAACAGACAGAGAAGGATATACCAGAAAAACATTCCACT
>JAADHP010000110.1:1058-6491 GCA_013151785.1 Nitrospirota bacterium
TGGAGGGACTTTTTAGGTAATCTATCACCCTGTGGAGAGGAAGAGATACATGTTGAGGACTCTCTTGGAAGAATAACCTCAAGACCTGTTTTTGCTCTTATTTCATCTCCTTTCTACCATTCATCTGCAATGGATGGCTATGCTGTAAGGTTCACTGATACCTTTGGTGCCACTGAAAAGGCCCCTGTATCATTGAGAATAGGTAAAGAGGCCATACCTGTAAACACTGGAGAGCCACTCCAAGAGGGATACAATGCAGTAATCATGATTGAGGATGTTTATGAGCGTGATGGCCAGATTTTTATACACTCTCCTGTGGCTCCCTACCAGCATGTGAGAACAGTGGGAGAGGATATTGTACAGACAGAACTGATTCTCCCTGAAAACCATCAGATCAGGCCTGTTGATATAGGTGCCATGCTTGCAGGTGGTCATACCACTGTGCATGTAAGAAAAAGACCCCTTTTTATTGTCATACCTACAGGGTCAGAGATCATCAGACCAGGTGAGAGGATTCAAAAGGGAAAGATTATCGACTCAAACAGCTACATGATAGGGTCCCTTTTAAACCAGTGGGGGGCTGAGTACAGGAGGATTGATATTGTACCTGATGAGAAAGAGAGGCTTAAAGAGGAGATTCTCCTGTCCCTTGAGAACTCTGATGGGGTGATTATTATTGCAGGAACCTCTGCAGGTACAAAGGACTTTACTCCCAATATAGTGGAGGAAATAGGTGATATAATTGTACATGGTGTTAGCATAAAGCCAGGCCGTCCAGTGCTTCTTGCCTCAGTAAAAGGGAAGCCTGTAATCGGTGTTCCAGGATATCCTGTAAGTGCCTATGTTACCTTTGAGATATTTGGCAGGATGATGGTTAATCATCTCCTGTCAATAACCACCGAAAAAAAGGAAACCATCAGAGGAAAAGTCTCAAGACCTGTTGCATCCACCTTTGGTCAGGAAGAGTTTCTGAGGGTAAAGATTGGCATGGTAAACAACCAGTACATAGTTACTCCTGTAGGAAGGGGTGCTGGTGCACTGATGACCCTGCAGAGGGCTGATGGTATTGTAAGAATACCTCCAAATACAGAGCTTCTTGAGGCTGGTAGCACAGTGGATGTCCATCTTATGAGAAGAAAGGATGAGATTGAGGGTACAGTGGTATGTATTGGAAGCCATGACAATACCCTTGATATACTTGCCAATCAATTGAGAAAAAGGTATCCAGGGTTCAGTCTGTCCTCATCCCATGTAGGTTCAATGGGTGGCCTTACAGCCATCAGAAGGGGTGAGGCTCATATAGGAGGCACACACCTTCTTGATGAAGAAACAGGTCAGTACAATATACCTTTTATAAAGAAGATCCTTGGTGACAGACCCATTGTACTGATAAACCTTGTTTATCGAAAGCAGGGTCTGATAGTACCAAAGGGCAATCCAAAGAATATCATCTCTCTGAAGGACCTCACAAGGGATGATATAGTGTTCATTAATCGGCAGAGGGGCTCAGGAACAAGATTGCTACTGGACAGGTCATTAAAGGAGCTTGGTATCAATCCACAGCAGATAGAGGGGTATGATAAGGAGGAGTTTACCCATATGGGTGTGGCCTCTGCAGTTGCCTCAGGTGTGGCAGATGTGGGAATGGGTATTCTCACTGCCTCAATAGCACTGGGACTTGATTTTGTACCAGTAGCAGATGAGAGATACGACCTTGTTTTTGATAAAAACAGCATGTCACTTCCCCAGGTACAGGCACTTGTAGAGATAATCAGAACAGATGAAGAATTCAGGCAGATTGTCCAATCCCTTGGTGGATATGACACTAAGGATATGGGAAATGTTATCTATGAACAGGATCCATGAAACAGGGGCTATGTTTTATAAAATCAATAGAACTTGACAGACCCTCTTCAAACGACAAAAGGGCAGATTATGAGAGATTAAAGGAGTCCCTTCAAACAGATGAACTCTCTCTGTCTCTTGACCTTTTAAAGACACTTCCCGGGGTATTAAGAGAAAAGGACTTTTTCTTGAAACCTGTACTTTTTCATATGGATGGCAGGCACATTTTGCTTGAACTTTTCTCTGAACAATGCCTTGGGGTAGCTATTGATATTGGTACAACCAACCTGGTGGCATCACTATATGATTTTGTAACAGCAGAGAAACTCTCAGTCTTCACCATTCAGAATCCCCAGCTATCTTTTGGAGTAGATATCCTGAGTAGAATCCATTATGCAATGGTTCATAATGTTGAAGAGTTACAAAGGGCTTTGATAGAGGGTATTAATAAATTGATCATCTCTGTATGTAAAGATGCAGGAGTAGTACCTGAGAATATCTATGCAGCATCTGTTTGTGCCAACACAGTGATGACCCATTTTCTCCTTGGCCTTGAGGTAAGATACATACCTGTTGAACCATACATACCTGTGGTGCACTGTCCAGAGATAATCAGGGCCAGGGAAATAGATATTCATATTAATAGAGAAGGACTAATCTATATCTTTCCCAATGCAGGCAGTTATGTGGGTGGTGATATTATTGCAGGTATTATTGCAACAGAACTGCATAGAAGGGAAAGTACCTCTATACTGATAGATGTGGGCACCAATGCAGAGGTTGTTATAGGTAACAGAGACTGGATACTTGTGGGTGCAGGTGCGGCAGGGCCTGCCCTTGAGGGTGGAATCATATCATCAGGCATGATGGCAGAAGATGGTGCTATCTATCGGATTGACATTGATGACAGAGACAGATCAATTAAATATAAGACCATAAAAGATACACCTCCAAGGGGCATATGTGGTTCAGGAGTGATTGACCTTGTGGCTGAACTTTACAGAACAGGTATTATTGATAACAGGGGAAGGATAAAAGAACGTACAGATTATATAAAGGAAAAAGAAGGCCACCTGTTCATTGAGATAGCTGATTCAATTGGCATTACAGAAAGGGAGATAGAGAACTTCCTCAGATCAAAGGCTGCCATGTTTACATCCATATATGTGCTTGTAAGATCCATTGGTCTTAGCTTCTCTGACATAGAAAGGATATACATAGCTGGTGCCCTTGGTTCAGGTGTAAGGGTGGAGAAGGCACAGACCCTCGGGATGTTACCCCTCATTGATAAAGACAGATTCATCAGTGTGGGCAATAGTGCCCTGAAAGGCGCAGAGATGTTCCTCATGGATGCATCCCTTATTGCTGAGATCAGGGATGTACAGTCAAGGATTACCTACCATGAGATGAATACTGACAGGGACTTTATGATGCTCTTCCCTTCTGCACTTTTTATACCTCACGCTGAACCTGAAATGCTGAGTTGATGTAAGCAAAAAGTTCCAATCACCTCTGTCTAATAAAAAACCTATTCAATCACCCTCACCCTGACCCTCTCACGGAGGAAAGGATCCTGAAGAATCTATCTTAGAGAGGGGCAACAGGTGGTTCATCAGGGCATTGATGCAATAGGATTTAAATTATAACCAGACAGAGCCTTTTCAGCCTTAAGGTGATACATAAGTATGCTGGTGTAAGTTACTGTAGGTATTGCTACATGGCCTTCTTCACCACCTGTTGCCCCCTTATGACTCCTGACTGTTTACTGTTGTATTATGTCACCCTGCTTTTCCTCTTTCTTGCAGAATCTCTTTGGACAGTAATGAGTTCTTAATCTCCTTCTGTAAGAACATCATCAATCCAGCTGATAGCTGCTGAGACCGTTGGAAATCCGATGGTGCTTGTTAGAAGAATGACAGCATGATAAACCTCCTCTTTAGTGGCTCCTGCCTCAATGGCCCGCCTGGCATGGCTGTGTACTGCACCTTCCGACCTGATGGCTGCTGCAGCAGCAAGCTGAATAAGATGTGAGGTCTTCTCATCAATAGGCCCCTGTTTTCTCACCACCCTGCCAAGATTTCCCACAGCCTTAAATAGCTCTTTGTAACGTTTCTTGATCTCTGAATACTGTTTTGGAAGTTTTCCCTTAGACATTTCAAAACCTCCTCTATGGATTTTCCAATATTCTACCATATAAACGGGTCAATGGTAGCAGAAATAATATGGATTGTTGATATTGTGTAATAGATTGAAATCACCGATAGCGATTCCTGTTTGATGTTCGTCAAAAAAATGGCATATAAAAAGAATAAACCTCATGTCATTCTATTGACATTCAAAATCATATTGAAATATCAACAAGATAGCAAGCAGGCATAGAATTTGATTTTATTGCCCTGAATTCCAGAATGATAAGGGAGGTAAAAATGGCAGAGGAAAAGGAAGAGGTACAAAAGGAAGAGGAAAAGCCAAAAAAGAAGGGAAAGTCAAAACTGATAATAATAATTGTTCTTGTGCTGGTACTTGCTGGTGGAGGTGGTTTTTTTGCTTATACAAAGTTTTTTGCCAATAAAGGCTCTGCAAACACTGAGGAGGTCAAAAAGGAGGAGGATCTAATAAAAGAAGAGGAACCAATGCTTTTTTCACTTGAGCCCTTTGTGGTCAATCTTTCAGACAGGGGTAGATTTTTAAAGGTTACACTTAAGCTTGAACTTGTTGATAAAAGATATGAAAAACTTGCTGAGGCACGTGTTCCACAGATAAGGGATGCAATAATTACCCTTATAAGTAGTAAATCCGCTGAGTCAATTTCCACTCCTGAGGGCAAGTTCCAGTTGAAGGACGAACTGTTGATGAGGGCCAATTCAGCAACAGGCAGGGATATATTTAAAAACGTTTATTTTACAGATTTTGTAATGCAATGAGCGATATACTTTCACAGGATGAGGTTGATGCCCTGCTAAAGGGTGTTGAAGAGGGTGAGGTAGATACCGAGCCCAAGGCACCTCCGCCACAGGATATAACCTCTTATGATCTGACAAGTCAGGAACGGATCATCAGGGGAAGGATGCCAGGGCTTGAGAGTGTGCATGAGAGGTTTGCCTGGTTGATGAGGGTAAGACTTTCTAATTTTCTAAAGAAATTCGTAGCTGTCTCAGTACAGGGAATAAACACTATAAAGTTTGGTGAACTTATGAAGAATATTCCCCTTCCATCAAGTATCAACATGTTTAAGATGAGACCGCTCAAGGGCCACTCTCTTATGATCTTCGAGGCCCCTTTTGTTTTTGCCATGGTAGAGTATTTTTTCGGTGGTTCAAGGGCAAGTCATGTCAAGACTGAAGGCAGGAATTTTACAGCTGTTGAACAGAGGTTAATCAGTAAGATACTTAACATGTGTCTTGAGGAGTTTGAGAAGTCCTGGAAGGCAATATGTGAAATAAAAACAGAGTTTGCAGGTGCTGAAACAAATCCCCAGTTTGTTACCATTCTTACCCCCACTGACGTAATTATAAAGATAGAGATACATGTTGAACTGGAGGATTTTACAGGAAAGATACATATTGGAATCCCCTACGCTACAATAGA
>JAADHP010000134.1 GCA_013151785.1 Nitrospirota bacterium
GTTAGTTGAAGATGACGAGGATGATTATATGATTACAAAGACACTTATTGCAGAAATAAAAAGCTGGCGTGGAATCCTGGAGTGGGTTTCCAGCTATGAAGAGGCATTGAGAAAATTAAAATCCGATGAATATGATGTATATCTTTTTGATTATCGTCTTGGAGAAAAGACAGGCATTGATCTTTTAAAGGAGGCTATAGAGTCAGGCTGTAAAGTTCCCATTATACTCCTTACAGGGCAGGATGACCATGATGTTGATATAGAGGCCATGAGGCTTGGTGCATCTGATTATCTTGTAAAGGATGAAATCAACGTCCAGTTGATAGAAAGATCTATTAGATATTCTATCATTCAAAAGGAGTCAGAGGCTGAAAAAGACAGGCTTATTGAAGAACTAAGGCAGGCAATGCAGAGAATAAAGACCCTTTCAGGGCTGATCCCCATTTGTGCATCATGCAAAAAGATAAGGGATGACAAAGGATACTGGAAACAGGTTGAGGCGTATATACAGGAACACACTGAGGCGGAATTCAGCCACGGAATCTGCCCTGACTGTGCAAAAAGACTCTATCCGAATTATTACAAAGGAAGTTAGTATCTTTCAGACCCTGGGTCAGGATATCAAAAATTTCACAGATTCTTCATAATCCCTTCAAAGTTTCTTCTCATTTTATTGTTAGACTGAAGTCAAATTAACCTTTGAGGTTTTAGGTATGAATGAAACATATGCAGAAACCATGTCTTTTAAAAGGGCCTATCTTGGGGGCTTTCTTGCGGCTACGATACTTCTGGTGGTTTATACACTGGTTCTTACCCTTTCTAACTCACTGGCTCATGCAATCGAGGAATTTCTTGTTTACTGGTACTGGATTGCTCCTCTTATCGTTGGATTCGGTCTTCAGGCAGGTCTGTACCTTTATATAAGAACTTCAATCAGTGCCCGGAAGGAAAAAGGTACTGCTTCTGCTGCAATTGCCACAGCAGGGGGTGTTTCCACTACCTCAATGGTAGCCTGTTGTGCCCACCATATAACAGATGTGCTCCCCCTCGTAGGGCTTTCTGCGGCGGTTGTATTCCTGAATCAATTCCAGAGCCTGTTCTTTCTGCTGGGCATTGTCTCGAACACGGTAGGAATAATACTCATGCTGAAGATAATACAGCAGCATGGTCTTTACAGTAAAGATGGATTGATATTGCCTGTTCTTATGAGGATAAACATGACACGGGCGCTATATATCAGTATCATGGGTGGTGCAGTGATACTGCTTATCAGTCTATACAAAAAACTGTCTGCTTATGGAGGTGTATGATGAAATTTCAAAGGCCCATAATATTTCTTGCTGCCCTGCTGATAGGGGTGGGAATTGTTTTAGGTCTCGGCAGGCTCTTCAAGGTAGGAGACAATACAGGGAAATCCACATCCACAGTAAGCGCAGAAGTTAAATCAACAGACAGGAGATTCGGTACAAGGTCTTCAGGTAGCATGAATCAGGGAGATGTACTCATTGAACTGACTCCAAAATATATAGCCCCTGGAAAGCTCATTGTAAAATTTGCCATGAATACCCATACAGTTGACCTGAGCCGCTTCAACCTGAAGGAGATAACCGTGCTCAGGTACGATTCAAAAGAGGTCAAACCCACAGAGGCAAACAGGCTGAGAGGCCACCATTCCTTCGGATTGATCGTATTTGATCTTGATGAGAACCCTGAGAAGTTTTCAATCACAATCACCGGAATTCCCAAAGAGAACACACGTACCTTTCTCTGGTAGTTCACTGTTTACATTTTCTTCACATTTTCTTCATATTTTAAATTTATACTACTTATTGTTTGAGATGACTAAATCAAAACGCATATCTAAATACCTTTTTGGGGCAGTTCTTGTGATGGTTCTTCTAATGCCGGTCCTCTCGGAATCCAGGGAGATAACCCTTATGGAACTTGAAGAGGTGACCGACCTGATTATGAGTCCGGGTTGCAACTACATCTATACACTGACCAACTGTCCTTCCGAGGAAGCAAAACAGATGCGTGAGATAGTGAAAGACAAGCTCTCTCAGGGAGAGACCAAGGAGGCCATACTGAACTATTTTGAAGAGGTATACGGTCCTCGGGTGCTTGCCCAGCCAAAGAAGAAGGGTTTCTACTTTGTTGCATGGTGGTTCCCCTACTTCCTGATATTCGATATCTTTTTGCTTATCGGTCTTATACTGTTTTTCTGGCAGAAAAGAGGAGCGAAAACACGAAGACCTTCAGCAGCCTCTGCCGGGTCTGGTAATGACAGTTCCGACGATTATATGGAAAGGCTTCTTGAAGACGAAGTGAGAAAATTCAGACAATGATATTGATCAGAAGGAGCAGAGGATGAAAAATTTACTCAAGGCACTGTTCATAATACCTGTATTGATACTGTTGGTAGTGCTTCTTGCAGGTTTGTTTACAGGCAAGGAAAAATCATCAAAAAAACATCCCCGTCCGACCATCGGAGAGCCGGCAAGGGATTTTGCTTATCCCGACCTCGAAGGCAATACGGTAAAACTGTCTGATTTTTTTGGCAAGAAGGTGGTTTTTCTTAACATATGGGCTACATGGTGTACATCCTGTAGAAAGGAGTTGCCAACTGTTCAGAAGATGTATGAAAAACTTAAAGGAGAGGACTTTGAAGTGCTTGCTGTAAGCATTGATGCCCTTGGCAGGAAGGCAGTAGAACCATTCATGAAAAAGTATGGCCTTACCTTCCCTGCGCTTCTTGATACGTCGGGTTCGATACAGCTGCTCTACGGCACAACAGGGGTGCCTGAGACATTCATCATTGACAAGAACGGGAAGGTTGCCTATGTTGAGATCGGTGCAGGTGACTGGACAGACCCTGAAAAAGAGGCCATTGTTCGTAGTTTGATGAATGAACCTGATAAAGAGGTGGTGCGGTGAAGAGTAAAAGAAGAATATTCATACTCATAACAATTATGGCTGTTGCCTTTTCATACCTTTTGCTTATGGGTATGAAAGAAGGAAGTATGTACTATCTTGAGGTATCCGAGTACATGGACAAGGCAGGGAGTCTGGGGAACAAAAAGGTGCGAATAAACGGAGTGGTAATGAAGGATAGCCTTGAATATGATTCAAAGACCCTCACTCTTCGATTCCTGCTAAAGGATACAAAAGGAGAGGATACAATAAGGGTGGTCTATCACGGTAGTCCTCCTGATCTTTTGAGTCAGGAGGGGGTTACTGCTGTGGCAGAGGGGTACTATGATAGTGGAAAGAACGCCTTTGTGGCAAAGCAACTTCTTGTGAAGTGCCCGTCAAAATATGAGAGAAAGGACAGCGGAGTATGATAGAAACAGGTGGCTATTTTTTACTTCTTTCCCTGATATTGTCAGCTGGCATTGTGCCATCCCTGATGTATGGTCTGTACAGAAAGGATGGAAGGTTTGTTGATGTCTCTTACAGGGCATCAAAGGGCATTTTTGTCTTGCTTAGCCTTTCGGTGTTGCTGATGATATATTTCTTTCTTACTGATGACTTTCGTGTGGAGTATGTAGCATCCTATTCAGAAAGGGCACTGCCGATTTTTTACAAGATAACAGGCCTGTGGGCCGGCCAGAAAGGCTCGCTGCTTCTTTGGGCATGGCTGCTTTCCCTGTTTACTTATATATCCGTTGTACGGGATGAAAAAAGACCCAATACATATTATCTGCCTTACGTATTGATGATACTGAATATAACTGTTCTTTTCTTTCTGATACTTCTCAACTTTGTCACACCGCCTTTTGAGATGAGTATCAGGGTGCCTCCCGATGGCAATGGTCTGAACCCCCTCTTGCAGAACCCTGGAATGGTTTTTCATCCACCAACACTGTATCTTGGCTACGTGGGCTTTACGGTTCCCTTTGCATTTGCCATGGCAGCCCTTATAATGAAGGATCTGGGTGAGTGGTGGATAAAAAAGACAAGGGCCTGGACACTCTTTTCGTGGGCATTTCTTACACTGGGGATTGTCTTCGGTGGCTGGTGGGCCTACAGGGAACTTGGATGGGGAGGAGTATGGGGCTGGGACCCTGTGGAGAATGCATCCCTTATGCCATGGTTCACCTCTACTGCCTTTTTACACTCTGTAATAATCCAGGAAAGACGGGGTATGCTCAAGGTCTGGAACCTTGTTCTTATTCTGCTCACCTTTTCATTAAGTATCTTCGGCACATTCATAACAAGAAGTGGCATCATTACTTCTGTGCATGCCTTTGGTCAGTCATCAGTAGGTTATGTGTTCCTGGGCTTTCTCTTTATTGTGATATTTGCTGGTGGGTATCTGATCTGGAGTCGTTACGGAAAACTAAAGGAGAAAAATCCGCGTATCGAGTCTGTGGTTTCAAAGGAGAGTTCCTTTCTTTATAACAATATAATACTCTTTGGTCTTGCCTTTGCAA
Organism: Nitrospirota bacterium; assembly: GCA_013151785.1. GTDB lineage: Bacteria > Nitrospirota > Thermodesulfovibrionia > Thermodesulfovibrionales > JdFR-85 > JAADHP01. The sequence goes on from JAADHP010000134.1 coordinate 4,434, forward strand.
CCTTCTGGGGTACCATTTTCCCCCTCATCGTTGAGGCGGTAAAGGGAATCAAGATATCAGTGGGGCCGCCCTTTTTCAACAGGGTAAACTCTCCACTGTTTCTTCTTTTGATTATTCTTATGGCATTATGTCCGCTACTTGCATGGAGGCGTACATCGTGGCAGGGCATAAAAAAGAACTTTTTATTTCCTGCCGGGTTGATGATCCTTTCTCTGCCGGTCCTCTTTTATCTGGGAGTCCGTGGATTCATGCCTCTTTTCTTCTTTGCCTTCTGTCTTTTCGTGATATTTTCACTTGCCCGTGAGTTTTATATCGGCACAAGGGCGAGGGTAGTGCACAGAGGAGAGAGATGGTTTCAGGCATTTGTGAATCTTCTGTCACATAACAGAAGGAGATACGGTGGCTTCATAGTGCATGTAGGGATTGTGTTCATAGTTATAGGTCTTGCTGGTTATGGCTATTTTCAATTCAAGGAAAGCTATACCATGAAGCCAGGTAGCACTGTTAATGTCAAGGGATATCAACTCAAGTATGTAACTCTGCAGAGCATTCAGAAGGGCCATTATACAGCCGTGGGAAGTCTTATCAATGTTTATAAATCAGGAAACTTTGTTGATTCCCTCAGACCCGAGAAGAGATTCTATAAAAGACAGGAGCCCACAACAGAGGTTGCCATTAAAAGTGGTATCCTTGAAGACCTCTATCTTATCCTTAACGGCTGGGAAAACAATGGTGATATTACTCTCACAGTGGTGATAAATCCATTTCTCTCATGGGCATGGTTTGGAACAGGCCTTGCAATTCTGGGAGTGCTCTGGGCTGTTTATCCTGTGAGAAAGAGGACCGTAGAGCTTGAGATCCTGGAGAAGGAACTCATTCTTTCACTCAAGGAGGTTACAGAGGCAT